>NZ_JBNNUX010000025.1:0-65000 GCF_050280145.1 Lysinibacillus sp. NPDC093688 | reverse complement strand
AGGTTGCCCACGTGTTACTCACCCGTCCGCCGCTAACGTCAAAGGAGCAAGCTCCTTCTCTGTTCGCTCGACTTGCATGTATTAGGCACGCCGCCAGCGTTCGTCCTGAGCCAGGATCAAACTCTCCATAAAAAGAAATTTGATTAGCTCAAATTGTTTTGCTGGCATCATGTTTGATGTCCAAAATTTTGTTTCGTTCACCAACTCAAGGTTAGCTACTAAAAACTTTATTGATTACGTTTTGCTTGTTCAGTTTTCAAGGTTCATTTCGTCACCGTTGTTTTTCGACGACTTCTTTATATTATCATTTAACTCAATTCATGTCAACAACTTTTTTAAAAAGTTTTTTTCGTTTGTTGAGTTTTTATATTATGTCTTAGCGACAATTAATATAATACAATAAAAATAAATTAAAAGTCAACAATTTTTTATAAAAAAATATCGAGGTATTTTTCATACCTCGATAACAAGCATACTACAGTCCTTGCTCCATTTCTAGAGCTTCTTTATTTACCTTATAATGACGGTGGAATATCATTTCACTTTTCGCAACGATTGGTTCAATTTGAATATAACCTTTGTCCACTAGATATTCTACAAAAACTTCTAAATCTACTGAGTAGTTCATGAGCTCACCATGATCATGCAATTCCTGAATAGTCCAAGTCTCCTTTGTTTGCATTACTTCTAAAATATGTTGAGCGCCGTCTCGAGTACGTGAATGTATTAAAAACTCACTTGCTAAAAACAATAGCTCTAATCGTTTTTCTATCGGTTCAGTACTTGTAACGAGCTCCTCGTACAATTTATAAATCGCTGGTTCTATTTTTTTCACCTGTGCCCAAACAGTTACTTCAGGATAAAGTCCACTATCAATAATGGATAAACGGCCTAAATGATGTAACGAATCTACTACATGATTATAAGCATCGAGATAGCTACCTTTATCAAAGTATTCTTTTCCTTCTAAGTAACGACGAATTAACTTTGAAAATTGAATGCCTGTTTTGATTTTACGACCACTAAACGGAAACTCCTGTAATTCAATTTTTAATTTATGAAGAAATTCATTTCGATCAAATAATACTCTACCAAAGAAAATCCAATCGACCACTTTTTTATTCGAGCCAATAAGCAGCCATTTTCGTATTATTTTCTCAGTAACCGTATGTAAAGCCACTTTATTCCCTTCATATAGGTAATGTTTCGTAAAGACTGGCTGTTCCGCTTCCTTTACAATAATAAGTAAGATTGTATCAAATGTATCTGTAACATTACTTTGTTCCTCTCGTTTTTCCACTAAAATAACGCCTAGTGTATTCGACTGACTTGCACGTTCCTGATATATCGGACGCAAAACTTGTTCCATGTTCAGTCCCCCTTCTATTTACTTGTAACCTTTTATCTTCATTCCGTGGATGCCACGGATATATACCGAATTCAATTACGCCAAGGCGAATATTGATTTCGTTAAAATTTCGACATACTCTAAAAGTATTCCTTCTTTCCACATTATCAAAGCTAAAATACTTTGTTCTTATATGTTATAGTAGATTTTAGATTGGGAGGCAAGATGATAAATGAAACCTTACAAAAGTAAAATTAATAAAATCCGTTCATTTGCATTAGCACTTATTTTTATCGGCTTTGTAGTTATGTATGGGGGAATCTTCTTTAAAAACTATCCTATTCTAGTCTTAATTTTCATGACCCTTGGTGTACTTTGTATTATTGGTAGTACAGTCGTATATGCATGGATTGGACTGCTCTCAACAAAAGCTGTTCAAGTGGAATGCCCTAATTGCCATAAGTACACAAAAGTATTAGGTCGTGTAGATATGTGTATGTACTGTAATGAACCATTAACACTGGATCCAACTCTAGAAGGAAAAGAGTTCGACCAATCTTATAATAAAGCAAAAAAATCCTAGCCCTCATTTAAGAGCTAGGATTTTTTTATTGTACTTTTGCAGATACATCTTTACACGATGGACAAGTGCCGTAAATTTCTAAACGATGCGAATGCACATCAAAGCCTGTTACTTGTGATGCAAAATGTTCAATTTCGTCGAGACCAGGATAATGGAAGTCGACTATTTTTCCACAGCATTCACAAATCATATGATAATGATCGTTTGTAACGAAGTCAAAGCGACTTGAAGCATCACCGAAAGTTAGTTCTTTCACTAGACCAACTTCACGAAATACGCGAAGGTTATTATAGACAGTCGCTACACTCATATTCGGGAATTTCCCTTCAAGTGCTTTATAAATTTCATCGGCAGTTGGATGTGCCATTGTTTGAATTAAATATTCCAAAATAGCATGACGCTGAGGAGTAATACGAACACCAGTTGTTTTTAACGTGTCAAGTGCATCCTGTAAATGCGTTTCAGACATCGTCATGCACCTCTTCCATAAAGATTATTAATTAATAATAGTTATAATTAGTGTATCGAATTAAGCTTACTTCTGTCAACATTCATACACATTTCAGTTTAACTTCTTTCAGCGGGTGTCACGGAACTATGCCGAGGCATAATTAATTGAGGACCGACGCTTCAATAACCTCTTGATAAATCCAGCCTATTTTCTACATCTATTTCACCACGTAACCACTTCTCTAAACTTGGCTTAAAAATCTCTAGGCTCCGTTCAACATAGCGAGATGAGTGACTTGAAATATGCGGAGACACAATGACATTCGGCAGAGTCCATATAGGATGATCCGCAGCTAAAGGCTCTTGTTCAAATACATCTAAAACAGCGTAACCAATTTCACCTGCTTGAATGGCATGCATCAAAACATTTTCCTCTACTAAGTTTCCACGGCCAAAATTCATGAAAATGGCGTCATTTTTCATCGCTTTAAAATGGTCTGCTTTCAATAAATGTGTCGTCTCTTCTGTATTAGGTAAAACTGAAAGGACAATATCAGCCTTAGGTAAAGCTTCGACTAATTGATCAAAGCTCACCATCTCATTCATATATGCCGCTTCGTTCCCTGAACGGTTACAGCCAATTGTCGCTACACCAAAAGCTTGCAATAAGCGACCTACTTCCGAGCCAATTGCTCCAGGCCCTAAAATAAGTGCTGTGCTATCTCGCAACTCGGTTTGTTTCGCTTTTTTTGACCATTCACTTTTCTTCTGCTGTTCATACACCCATGGTAGTGCACGCTTAATCGCTAAAATATGGGCAAGCATTGATTCTGCCATTGGTGTTTTATGAATGCCACGCACATTCGAAACGACTATTCCTCGGTCAATAATGGCTTGAGCTGGCATTTTTTCTATCCCCGCTGAAGCTACAAAAATCCATTTAACCTTTGTCGCATACTGAATATTTTCATCATTTAAATCTTCACCATATGTCACAAGCACATCCGCTTCTTGTAGCTTATCTTTTGATAAGCCATTTTCAAAAACAAAATCCACTTGTGGAAATTCTGCTACTAGCGGCTCACGTAAATCTGGTCTTGGTTCAAACGTAAAATAAATTCTCAATGCTTCGCCTCCCATTCTGCTAAATATGTATATACTTCTTCAATATGATTTTTCACACGTACTTTACGCCAAATCTTTATCAGATTTCCTTCTGTATCAATTAAAAATGTTGAACGTTCAATTCCCATATATTCACGTCCATACATCTTCTTCAGCACCCATACTCCATATGCCTCTGCCACGGCATGATCCGCATCCACTAATAAGGAGAATGGTAATCCATGCTTATCTATAAATTTGGTATGTTTTTTTGCTTCATCAGGACTAACACCGAGCACCACTGCATTTAATTTACTAAAATCATCATGCTTATCACGGAAGTCACAAGCCTCCGTAGTACAGCCTGGTGTCATATCTTTAGGATAAAAATATAAAATAACATTTTGTCCTTTGAAATCCACTAACTTTACTATTTCTCCTTTTTCATTCATAAGGGAAAAATCCGGTGCTTTTTTACCTTCTATTAAAGCCATATCAATCTCCTCCTCTGTACGCTTTATTTTACTCTAATTAGCAAAACAAATCATATCCCTTAATTTCTTTGGATTTCTTGCACTGATAGGTCTACAATAGATGAAGTATAAAAATTTAGGAGGCAATATATATGAATCACACAAAATCTGAAGCAGTACACGCTGAGGCGTTACAGCATATCGTTGGTGGTGTAAATAGCCCTTCTCGTTCTTATAAAGCAGTTGGCGGAGGTTCACCTGTTGCAATGGTACGTGGGAAAGGTGCTTATTTTTGGGATGTTGATGGCAACCGTTATATCGACTATCTAGCTGCTTACGGTCCAATCGTTACTGGTCACGGTCACCCACATATCGCAAAGGCTATTACACACGCAGCTGAAAATGGCACTTTATTTGGAACTCCAACTGAATACGAAGTTACTTTTGCTAAAATGCTTAAAGAAGCAATCCCATCTATGGATAAAGTACGCTTTAATAACTCTGGTACAGAAGCTGTCATGACAACAATTCGTGTTGCGCGTGCTTATACTGGCCGTACAAAAGTTATGAAATTTGCTGGGTGCTACCATGGTCACTTTGACTTAGTATTAGTAGCTGCTGGTTCTGGTCCTGCGACATTAGGTACTCCAGACTCAGCAGGCGTTACAACTTCAACAGCCGAAGAAGTAATTACTGTACCATTTAACAACCCTGAAGCATTTACAGATGCAATGGATAAATGGGGCGATCAAATTGCAGCTATTTTAATAGAGCCTATCGTTGGGAACTTCGGTATTGTAGAGCCTAACCCTGGATTCCTAGAATTAGTTCATGCCACAGCGAAGGACAAAGGTGCATTAACTATTTACGACGAAGTTATTACTGCTTTCCGCTTCCACTACGGCGGTGCCCAAAACTTATTAGGCTTAACACCTGACCTAACAGCACTTGGTAAAGTAATCGGCGGTGGTTTACCAATCGGTGCATACGGCGGCCGCAAAGAAATTATGGATACAGTTGCTCCACTTGGCCCTGCCTATCAAGCAGGCACAATGGCAGGAAACCCTGCATCCATGCAAGCTGGTATTGCCTGCCTAGAAGTATTACAAACTCCAGGTATTTATGATGAAATGGACCGTCTTGGAGCCATTTTAGAGGAAGGTATCCTAGCTGCAGCCAAAAAACATGATGTAACAATTACTGTTAATCGCCTTAAAGGTGCTCTCACTATTTACTTTACAGATGTGAAAGTGGAAAACTATGAGCAGGCTGAAAACTCAAACGGTGAAATCTTTGGACGCTTCTTTAAATTAATGCTTGAGCAAGGCATTAATTTAGCGCCATCAAAATATGAAGCATGGTTCTTAACAACAGAGCATACAGAAGCTGATATTCTTGAAACAATCAAAGCAGTAGATCTTGCATTTTCACAATTGTAATTTGCAAATGTAAAGGCTAAACTCCTAGTGAGAAGCGTAATTTATAACAGTATCTAGATTATCTAAATTTTAAAGACGACTCCCATGCGAGTCGTCTTTTTCTTTAAATGACATACAAATCTATGTATTTTATGAGCACTTCCTTCTATAATGTAAAGAAGCATTAATTATGCAGCCTGAGTTCCTCTATTTCAGCGGATGTTTGAACACCTGCTGAATAGTAACTAAGTCTGTATTTATCTATCCACCTATCAAGGTGGGAGGCTTCAAGTAGTTAAAATTTTAGACAGAAAGGACATCCATTTTCTATGAAATTAGGTGCCCGTGTATTTAAAACTGGTGTTGCCATCGTGTTTGCACTATTTATTGCTGAGTTGCTAGAGCTTCCTTCACCTGTTTTTGCAGGAATCGCAGCAATCTTTGCGATTCAGCCATCTATTTATCGCTCCTATCAAACAATTGTTGAGCAAGTACAAGCCAATTTTATAGGAGCTACCATCGCGGTCATTTTTGGCTTACTTTTTAGTCACCATGTAGTAGCAATCGGCATTGCAGTCATTGTTGCTATCGGTATAATGTTGAAATTTAAACTTGAAAAATCGTTGTCCCTAGCACTTGTTACCGTTGTAGCTATTATGGAGATTCAGGGAGATGACTTTCTTACATTTGGTCTTATTCGCTTTTTGACGATATTAGTTGGGGTGTTAGCAGCATTTGTTGTCAATCTGTTCTTCCTACCGCCAAAGTATGAAGTAAAGCTTTTCCGTAAGATTTACTTTTTACAGGATGATATTATTCGATGGACGCGACTCGCTGTTCGTCAAGCATCTGAGCATACTTCTACAAAAGAAGCATTAAGCAAATTTAAGGCTCGTATGCAACGCGTTGATACAGTGTACGATTTTTATAAGGAAGAGCGTAATTACTTTAAAAATAAAAAGTATGTAAAAGCACGTAAATTAGTTGTGTATCGTCAAATGATCACAACGTCAAAGAAAAGTTTAGAGCTTCTTCATCGTCTTCATAATCATGAAAACGAAATAGCACAGCTCCCGACACAATTTCATTTAATGATTCAAGAGCGACTTGATTTCCTGCTGACTTACCATGAGCAGCTACTGTTAAAATATACAGGGAAGTTAAAGCCCGAACATTCAGAGTGGAGTAAAAACATCGATTATGTTCAGCGTAACGAGTTAATGGAAATATTCATCAAGCAGATCAGTTATGCGCATGATGAAGGCGAAACTGAATTCTCGAGCTATCACTTGCTTTATATTTTATCGCGTATTTTAGATTATGAAGAAAACCTAGAGCATTTGGATACGCTTATCGTGTCGTATCAAACTCATCATGGTCATGAAATCAATGTGGAATTTGAAGAGGAATTTGTTTAATCAAAAGAGCGAAGAGTTGGTATGATATCCATCTCTTCGCCCTTTTTTATTAGCTTTTCATTTTCGGATCAAGCGCATCACGAAGTCCGTCACCCATTAGATTAAAACCGAGAACCGTTAACATAATAGCCAAGCCTGGGAAAATCATCGTCCACGGAGCCTTTAATAAAAATATGCGGGCATCTGCCAGCATTTTCCCCCATTCTGGTGCGGGTGCTTGAGCTCCTAAACCAAGGAAGCCTAGTGCTGCTGCTTCAATAATTGCTGTCGCTATCGCTAGCGTTCCTTGTACGATGATTGGCGTCATCGAGTTTGGCAAAATATGCGAGAACAAGATTCGTGAATCACGCATTCCAATCGCCTTTGCTGCTACGATATATTCCTCTTCTTTAACACTCAATACTTTCGAACGAATTAAGCGCCCAAAATTCGGTACGTTAATAATGGCAATGGCAATCAGTGCATTTTGTAATGATGGCCCAAGTACTGCTACTACTGCAATCGCTAGTAAAATACTAGGGAATGCTAACAGAATATCGAACATACGCGAGATAATCGTATCAATCCATCTTCCATAATACCCCGCAATAATGCCAAGGAAACTACCTACAATAACAGATAGAGTAACTGAAAAAAATCCTACCCACAAAGAAATTCGTGCTCCATGTATAACTCTAGAGAAAATATCCCGACCAAAGTCATCTGTGCCAAACCAATGCTCACTTGACGGTGCTAATAAACGCATCGAAAGATTTTGTTCATTCATTCCTTCAGGAGCAATCTTTGGACCAAATATAGCAAGAATTATAAAAAATAGTACAATGCCCGCACCTACCAGGGAGATTTTACTCTTTTTAAAGCTTCGCCAGCCTTCTCTCCAAGGACCTGCCGCTCGTTCACGACTTGGCGCTGCTTCTGTTTTTACATCAATGGCTCCAGTCATTATCGCTTCTCCCCTCTATTTGTATTTAATTCGTGGATCGATCACCGTATATAGTAAATCCACAATTAAGTTAATCATGATAAAAATAAAAGCAATTACTAAAATACCTGATTGAATAACAGGATAGTCTCGGAAGCCTATGGCATCATATATATAACGACCAATTCCAGGCCAGCTGAAAATTGTCTCTGTTAATATGGCACCCCCTAGTAGTAATCCTGTTTGCAACCCAATGACCGTTAACACTGGGATAACTGCATTTTTTAATGCATGCTTATAAACAACAATAAACATTTTTTGCCCTTTTGCTCTAGCGGTGCGTACATAGTCAGAGCGCATTACTTCAAGCATAGACGACCTAGTCATTCTTGCAATAATGGCCATTGGAATGGTCGCGAGAGCTATGCCCGGTAGTACTAATCGCTTTAATACTTCAGCAAATTGATCAAAGCGGCCTTGTATGAGCGTATCCAGTAGATAAAAATGAGTAATGGAAGTTATTGGATCTCGCACATTTTCTCGACCAGATGTCGGGAACCAGCCAAGCTGATTACTGAAAGCCCATTGTTCCATTAAACCGAGCCAGAAAACCGGTACAGACACCCCGATTAAAGCAACTACCATTGCCACATAGTCGAACCAAGAATTTTGGAACCATGCAGAAATAATGCCTGCATTTACGCCAACTATCACTGCGATAATCATTGCAAATAGTGCTAGTTCAGCTGTTGCCGCTAAATAAGGAAAAATTTCCTCTGATACAGGTAATTTAGTACGCAATGATACCCCTAGGTCCCCCTGAAAAATGCCACCTAAATAACTAAAATATTGTGTATACCATGGCTTATTTAATCCTAAACTTGCGTTTAACGCTTCGACCGCTTCTTTCGTTGCCTGCTGTCCTAAAATTACTTGTGCTGGATTACCAGGAATCGCACGAATTAACATGAAAACGATAAAAGTCATTCCAAGCAAAACTGGGATTAGTTGGGATAAACGTTTCCCCATATAGTGAAGCATTTTCTTCACCCCTCTGTTATTTTCATAATATACTTTTGCATCAAAAGCATTGAAGTCTCCACGCATACTGTTGAAAGGGTTGGTCTTCCATACAGAAAAACTGTAAAAAGAATCCGCAAGATTTCTACGGCTTACCCGCAGAAAGCAAGCAGATTCTTTAAAATTCCCTCTTAAATTAAAAACCTGTCGAGATAGCCCTTTTATACCTATTTCACATCTACTGTATCTAAACGGTCAGAACCTGTCGGATGTGCAACATAGTTTGTAACTTTAGTATTAGCAGCTAAAATTGGAGTAGAGTGAGCAATTGGAACCCATGGTGCATCTTTAGAGATAATCTCTTGTGCTTGCTTGTAAAGAGCATTACGCTTGTCCTCATCCAGTTCAGTTTGTGCTGCAACTAATAGTTTGTGCACTTCTTTGTTGTCATAGAAAGTATAGTTGTTAGAATGAATATTATCTCCGTCTAATAAAGTGTAAAGGAAGTTATCCGCGTCTCCGTTATCACCTGTCCACCCAAGTAAGAACGCATCTGCATCTCCATTTTCAGCCTTCTCTAAATAAGTAGCCCATTCAAACGTTACAATCTTAGATTTCATACCAACATCTGCTAAATTCTTCTGAATGGCTTCCGCTATTTTTTGACCGTCAGGCATGTACGGACGTGGCACAGGCATTGCCCATAGCTCGATTTCTTTACCATCATAGCCAGCCTCAGTTAATAATGCTTTTGCTTTTTCTGGATCATATTCATAGCCTTTAACCTCATCGTTGTAGCCTGAAATTACTGAAGGCATTGGATTTTTCGCTGGCTCCGCTAAGCCTTCATAGAATGCATCTACTAATGCTTGCTTATTGATTGCATAGTTTACTGCTTGACGAACTTTTACATTATCAAATGGCGGACGTGTTACCGTTAATCCTAGATAACCAACATTCATAGACGGACGTTCGATTAATTGTAAATCTGCATTTGATTCGATTGAAGCTTTATCAGATGGACTTAAGCCATCAACTACATCAACATCACCGTTAGTTAATTCATTGAATCGTGTGGAGTTTTCTGGAATAGAACGGAAAATAACTTTATCTAATTTCGGCAAATCTGCGATACGGTAATCAGGGTTTTTCTCAATTGTGATAGAATCATTTCGTTTCCACTCTACAAATTTAAATGGACCAGTACCTACTGGATGATCTTTAAGTGCCTCATCATTTTTTTCAAATGCTGCTGGTGAAGCAATAGCAAATGGAGACATCGCTAAGTTTTTCAAGAATGGTGCTTGTGGCTGAGCTAGTTTAAAGATTACTTTATTATCACCATCAGCAGTAATCGACTCAATTACTTGCTTTTCACCTACTGTAAATTGAGAAGCGTAGTATGGGAATTTATCAGCACCACCGGCTTTCCAGCGCTCAAAATTTTTCACGACTGCCTCAGCATTAAAATCAGTACCGTCATGGAACTTAACCCCTTCTTCAAGTTGCATCGTGTACGTTAGACCATCTTCTGAAGATTCCCAAGATTTCGCTAGTCCTGGGTGCAATGTTACATCTTTCTCTCCAAAGTTAATTAGAGTTTCATAGATATTAACCGTAACTTTAAACGATTCACCTTCTGTCACTGTCGCTGGATCGAGAGCAGTGGAATCGGCACCACGACCATATACTAATGTTTTTGATCCGCTACTGCTAGTTGAATCGCCATCACTTGAAGTATCTTTACTACCCGTATCCTTATTATCTGAACCGCCACAAGCAGCTAAGATTGTCGAGAGAACAAGGATAAGCATTACACCCAAAGTCCAAAGTTTCTTTTTCTTCATTAAATTTCCCCCTAAGTTTTTTTATATCATTGAATGTTGGATTGCTTCATACAGATGGCAAGCAACATAATGACCCGGTTTCACTTCTTGCATTTTCGGA
This sequence comes from Lysinibacillus sp. NPDC093688, assembly GCF_050280145.1. NCBI lineage: Bacteria > Bacillati > Bacillota > Bacilli > Caryophanales > Bacillaceae > Lysinibacillus > Lysinibacillus sp. NPDC093688. The sequence continues at coordinate 54,317 of NZ_JBNNUX010000025.1, read as the reverse complement.
ACTACTTGAGAGCATTCTTCTTTTTTAAATGGACATCGCGTATGGAAAGTGCACCCGCTTGGCGGATTCGAAGCACTTGGAATATCCCCAGAAATAATGAGCTGTTCACGTTCAAACGTAGGGTCTGGAACAGGTACCGAGGATAGCAGTGCTTGAGTATATGGGTGCAGTGGCTCAGCATATAAATCTTCGCTTGCTGTTAACTCCACTATTTTCCCTAAATACATCACTCCTACACGATTACTAATATGGCGTACAACCCCTAAATCGTGGGAGATAAAAATATAAGTTAGCTTTAAGTCCTTTTGTAAGTTTTGCAATAAATTCAATACTTGAGCCTGTATGGACACATCGAGTGCAGAGACAGGCTCGTCCGCAATAATCAAACGAGGATTCGTCATTAGAGCACGAGCAATGCCAATACGCTGTCTTTGACCACCACTAAATTGGTGTGGATACCGTTTCACATGATATTCATTTAACCCAACAATTTCGAGAAGCTCTAATACTTTCTGCTTCCGTTCTTTTGCATTGCCCATTCCATGAACAATAAGAGGCTCCTCCAATATCTTCCCAATATTATGTCTAGGATTAAGAGAGGCATAAGGATCTTGGAAAATCATTTGAATATCTCTACGGGCTTTGCGCATTTCGTTATTAGATAATTCAGAAATCGCTTTTCCCGCGAATTCAATTTTTCCCTCTGTTGGCTCAAGCAATCGCATTAATAGTCGACCAGTCGTTGATTTACCACACCCGGACTCTCCAACAATACCTAATGTTTCTCCTTCAAAAACTTCAAAGGAAACATCATCCACTGCCTTTACGTCCCCAACCTGTTTATTAAGGACACCCTTCCGAATGGGAAAGTATTTTTTCAACCCATCAACTTTCAATAAGGTTTTCGACATGTTGCTCCACCTCCGGTTTCTCTAGTAAAAAGCATCTTGATTTATGCTGCTCTGCTGCTTCATATAAAGGTGGTGTTTCTTGTATACAGCGATCCATCGCAAATTCGCAACGTGTTGCAAATCGGCAGCCTGCCTGAATACTTCCGGGTTTTGGTACACTGCCTGGTATAGAGTAAAGGTTGTCCTTTTTATATCGCATATCTGGTACAGATTTAATAAGTCCTTGTGTATAAGGGTGCTTTGGATTAACGAATATCTCCTGAATAGGTGCCTCCTCTACTATCTGACCTGCATACATCACAATAACTCGCTCGCATGTTTCTGCTACAACGCCTAAATCATGCGTAATTAATAAAACAGCTGTATTTAAACGTATATTTAAATCTTTCATCAGCTGCAAGATTTGAGCTTGAATCGTAACATCTAGTGCAGTAGTCGGTTCATCAGCAATCAGCACCTTCGGATCACAGACAAGCGCCATCGCAATCATGACCCGTTGTCGCATCCCCCCAGATAACTGATGTGGATAATCTCTTAATAATTCTTCAGCACGTGGTAAACCTACAAGCTTCATAATTTCAACTGCCCTTGCAAAGGCTTCTTTTTTCGACCATTTTGGATTATGAATTAAAATCGCTTCTTTTAGTTGATCCCCAATTGTAAACAAAGGATTTAAGGATGTCATAGGTTCCTGGAAAATCATTGCCACATCTTTTCCACGAATTTTCTGCATTTGTTTATCAGATAATGTTACGAGGTTTTTGCCATCTAACAGTATTTCTCCCCCTGTTATTTTTCCAGGCGGTGACGGTATTAACCCCATAATGGACAGGGATGTGACACTTTTTCCACTTCCCGATTCCCCTACAATCCCTAATATTTCTCCCTCATGAACAGAAAAATCAATATCATCTACGGCAGGAATTTGTCCATCATCTGTAAAAAAGGTTGTCTTTAAGCCTTTTATTTCTAGCAGCTTTTTTCTCATGATCCATCTCCCATCGTACCTATATTTTCACTTAATCGCGTTAACTATCACTCAATTCCCTATTTTCAGATAATTCTAACCAAAAATCATCTCTCTTTCAATCATTATTATTCTGCAATTAACATAGATTTTCTACATCATTCGAGTTTGGTATTAATAATTTCTTATTAATTAATACTATTTTATAAATAAGACAAAAATATAGCCTTCCGTTTATGTTAAATGGAAGGCTATTTTCAAACTATTTACTCATTAATAAAATATAGGGATGACATTTTGTTAAAACATATGTCATGAGAATAAGTTGATTGGAGCGGAGGCTGGGCGACTCCTTGGGGATTAGCGTCACAGATGAGACCCTGCAGCGAAGCGAAGCGGCTCATCGGACGCCCCCAGGAAAGCGCCCAGAGGAACGGAAATCAACCCCACATTATGATGGTGAGTCAGATTTTTTCTATTATAGTGTGGTATATCAATCTAAATGTTGCACCTGGAATAAATTAAAATAGGTACCCTCTTTTTGCATTAATTGCTCGTGCGTACCACTTTCAATTAATTGTCCATGATCTATAACAATAATTTTATCTGCATGTGTAATTGTAGATAATCGGTGAGCGATTATTATAGTCGTACGTTCATGTGCAAGTACTTCCAATGATTCTTGAATAAGTGCCTCACTTTCTAAATCCAATGCAGAGGTTGCTTCATCCAGTATTAAAATAGGAGGATTTTTTAAAAACACACGAGCGATCGCTACTCGCTGCTTTTGTCCACCTGATAATTTCACACCGCGCTCCCCGACCTTTGTGTCATAGCCATCTGGCAAGCTCATAATAAAATCATGTGCATTCGCCGCTTTCGCCGCAGCAATGACCTCTTCATCAGAAGCTTCTGGCTTGCCCATTAAAATATTCTCTTTTACTGAATCACTAAACAAAATATTATCCTGTAGGACTATTCCGATTTGTGAGCGCAAAGAATGTAGAGATACGTCACGAACATCATAGTCATCAATACATACGGTGCCACTCGTTGCGTCATAAAAGCGAGGAATTAAACTAATGATGGTTGATTTTCCTCCACCGCTCATTCCTACAAACGCAACTGTCTCTCCAGGATTAATGGTAAAATTGATGTTGTTTAAAATTTGTGAGCCTTTTTCTTCATATTGAAAGTTCACATTGTCAAAACGAACTTCACCCCTTACCCGTGGTAGCTCTAACGCATTAGCCTTGTTTTTTATTTCATAGGGCTCATCTATTAATTCAAACATTCGATCCATTGATGCAATGGATTGTGTTAACATTGTTGATGAACTTACAAGGCGACGAAGTGGACCATAAAGTCGTTCGATATAGGCAATAAAAGCAACCATCGTCCCGATTGAAAGGGGACCATTAATAACCTGATAACCTGCATAAGCAATTACTAGGAGTGGTGCTACATCTGTGATTGTATTCACCACTGCAAACGATTTAGCATTCCATTTCGTATGATCCAGCGCTTTCTCTAAAAATTCACCATTTGCTTCATCGAATAATTTTTGCTCATGCTTTTCTAGCGTGAAGCTTTTAATAATACTCATTCCAGCTACACGTTCATGTAAATAACTTTGCACCCCTGCTAGTGCTTGTGACCGTTTACGTGTTAAAGACCGAAGTTTACCGAAGAAGAACTTTACGCTAAATGCATAGAATGGGAACGCAATCAATGCTACTAGCGTAAGCTTTACATCCATGGCAAACATAATACCGATAGCAATAACAATTGTCGCAAGGTCGAGCCAAACGTTCATCAAGCCTGTCATGATAAAGTTTTTTGTTTGTTCCACATCATTAATCACTCTTGAAATCACATCGCCAGCTCTTGTATTTGCATAGTATCTTAAACTTAGTCGCTGTAAATGTGCATATATTTGTTGTCGAATATCGAAAAGCACTTTGTTACTGACATGTTGAGCAAAATATTGACGGTAATACTCAATCGGTGGTCGAATAATAAAGAATACAATGATCGTGCCACCTAACCAATAAAACAGCTCTTTTGTCTTCTCTGCATCCGTTAGATGATCTGCAGCAATAATATCATCTAACACAATTTTTATGAGTAATGGAATAAATAACGGAATTGCAAATTTCACTATACCAATTAAAATCGTTAAAATAATTTCCCATGTATATGGTTTTACAAATCTCATATAACGCTTTATACTACTCAATTTATTATCACATCCTTATCAAAAAAACATATTTAGCAAATGCAAGGGGAACCCCTTATATCACTTCGTACATAAAAAGAAACAGACATCCACAAAAATGAATGCCCAAACGTATTATAGCAATATTTTGTTTGAAGTACAGTTAATTTAGCTTTGTCACGAACTATTTTGCAATCAGCTTATGTAACAATCCTTTTTACATTTTTTCCTTTAATCTTTTATATACATATTCTAGTAATATAAAGATCAACCCTACTAGCATGAACCCAAAAGAAGGTACGTATAAACCATAATTCATATGTATAGTATCATTCACAAAGTGACCCAAATAACGGACCGCCTCGGCTACAAGTCTGTGCATGAACAACATAAAACTACCAGTTAGAAAGAACAATGTCCCTATAATATAACCTGTATTCATAGTTTCCCTCCGAATATTTGTAATACTTTACAATATTACTATAACAAAAAACACTGGTAGAGCATTACTTATTTTCCTATAAAAAAAACACCTATTAGTAAAACTAATAGGTGCAACTAACAATCATCTGCTTGCATATCGAGCTGAAACTTATAACGACTTGTCCAGGCATCGATAAAATCAGGTGCAAAGGGTCCTCTTTTTTGTTGAATCCAGCTAATTAATTTATCGACATTGCGCTTTAAAATTTTATCTATGACATCTGGATAAGACATTTCCTTACGATGTAGCTCATATTCATCCTCATCTAAGAGTGAAAAAGACATATCGGGGAAAACTTTAATGTCTAAATCATAGTCAATATATTTAATGGCATTATTATCGAAAACAAATGGTGAGCTTAGATTACAATAATAATACACACCATCTTCACGTAGCATGCAAATGATATTAAACCAGTACTCCGCATGGAAATAACAAATAGAAGGCTCTCTCGTTAGCCACGTTCGACCATCGGATTCTGTCACAAGTGTCCGCTCATTCGCACCGATAATGATATTTTTTGTTCCTTTTAAAATCGTTGTTTCTTGCCAAACACGGTGGATACGGCCATTGTGTTTATAACTATGTATTTGTATCGTTTCTCCTTCTACCGGTATTGCCATCTTTGAAGCCCACCTTTTCGTCTATGCTACCTAAATCTAGCAGTCTCTAGTATATTATAGCAATGTGTACGCGAAAGGTGTAGTTAGAAAACCACAAATTTCCCTGCGCTCTTTTAAATTTGTACAAAATTTCGTTAATTTGAAGCGAATTTTATCATAACAATAACCCAATTGGAATTTTCTGTTTATATTAATGTATCAAAGCGGGGTTTTCTCTTCTGAATCCGAGCGGTTTTTCTTCGCATCAAAAGTGGTTTTATCGGCTACCCGAGCAGTTCCTTACCCACCTGTTTTCTTATCTTGCTATATAAAATTCAAAAGGAGCTGCCCTTTTTAATCTTTTCGATTTGTAGACAGCTCCTCAGAGGTAAATGCAATTATGCAATTACAAAGTGTTATTCACCAAGATCTTGGTTAGTTTTGTTGAAGTTACCTGAAGCTTGAGTTTTGTTTTGCTCTGCTTTAGCATTTTGCTTTTGCACTTCATTAACGTCTGTTTCATAACCAAATTCTTGACTTTGACGTTGCATGTTTTTATTTGGTTGTAAGTTTTGGTTGTTTTGCTTTTTCATTGTTCATTCACCTCCACGCTCATTATTGTGTACCGAGGTGAATGCTTTTATGCTTATAAATTTTATAAAATTTAATTTTCTTGATTAATCCTTTATTTCTTGCCAAATTTTCAGCATCGGAACGGACATTGGTAATAATTCTATTTGTTCGCGAGTTAGCCATTCACCCTTTATTGCCGAATTGCATTTCATAAAATAGCTATTTATATGCCATGTTAAATGTGAGAAAACATGTTTAAATGTTAGCAAATCCTGTTGCGATTGAACATTCATTGCATAATCAGCAATAAAAGTATCTATTGAATCTTTACCGTGCTCTAGCATTGGAAACTGCCATAGATTAGCTAATAAACCCTCTTCCGGACGCTGCTCCAATAAAATTCGACCTTTGTCATCCTGACATACAAGCACATCGTACGTGAGATGCTTCATCTTTACTTTTTTAGATTTGATAGGTAATTTTTCAGGCTCACCTTCATTAAAAGCAGTACAGTATTCCCGAACTGGACACAATAAACACTTTGGTGAAGTTGGCGTACAAATAAGTGCACCCAGCTCCATTAAGCCTTGATTGAAGGACGATGCATTTTCAGGATCAATCAGTTCTTCAACTGCCTCTTCAAAAATCTTTTTAGTCTTTGGAACGGCTATATCATCATGAATAGTAAGCACACGACTTAAAACGCGCATAACATTGCCATCCACTGCATGTTCGGGCTTATTATAGGCAATACTTAAAATAGCTCCAGCAGTATACGGACCTACGCCTTTTAATTTTGAAATCTCATGGCGATTATCGGGTACTACCCCACCGTAGTTTTCTAATACCTCGCGAACACCCGCTTGTAAGTTACGTGCACGGGAATAATAGCCGAGGCCCTCCCAATGTTTTAATAAGTATTCTTGTGGAGCTTCCACGAGTAATTCTATTGTTGGAAAACTTTCCATGAAACGATTGTAATAAGGAATAACTGTGTCGACACGTGTTTGCTGAAGCATCACTTCCGATACCCAGATTTTATAAGGGTCCGTCGTATGCCTCCAAGGTAAATCACGTTTCTCAACATTAAACCATTCGACTAAAGATTGTCGAAATTCTGTTACATATGGATAATTCACAGTGACCTCCAGTGTTTTTACGATTTTATTTATGGTAAAAAGAGTATACAATTAAGAAAAGATCATCTGTCTAAAACGACAAAAAGCGCTATCATTTTTCTAGCTTCAAGATTTAGTACGACAGTCTTAATAGAGAAATATCAAGTATTACGGATTATTGAAATATACATGTATGCAAATTGTACTCTATTTTGATGCATACAAGGAGTGGATATTTTTGGATTCAGGTACACATTTCGTTATGGGTATAGCCCTCGGTGGTCTTGCATTAGCTGATCCCGTTGTAGCAAGTCATTCGATGACCTTTACCGCAGTAATGGCAGGAACAATTATTGGCTCGCAGGCACCTGATGTCGATACAGTCTTAAAGCTGCGCAACAATGCAATTTATATTCGACATCATCGTGGAATTACCCATTCACTACCAGCAGTAGCTATTTGGCCCATCTTAATTACAGCGGTTTTAGCACTTATTATTCAAGACGCAAATGTGTTTCATTTATGGCTTTGGACATTTTTAGCTGTAGCACTTCACGTCTTTGTTGATATCTTCAATGCTTATGGTACACAAGCACTTCGACCATTTTCTAGAAGATGGGTTGCACTTGGTGTCATCAATACATTTGATCCTATTATTTTCACACTACATTGCCTCGGCATTTTACTTTGGGCATTTGGTGTCAATCCTGTTTGGACATTTAGTATCATGTATCTCATTATTATCGTTTACTACATTTTACGATTTGCAGTCCAAAAGGCTGTGAAAAAAGCTGTGCATAATACCATTCAGGATGAAGAGTATGTTATCGTGGCCCCTACAATGCGGTTCTTCCATTGGCGAATTGCAGCAAAATCCAAAACGCATTATTATGTTGGCCGTGCTTATGGGCGAGCTGTTAATATTTACGATAAATTCGAAATAAAACCTTTACCGAAAACGCCTCTTATTGAAATAGCCTTGAAAGATCCCAATCTCGCTGCATTCGTGTCATTCTCACCATTGTATCGTTGGGAAATTTCAGAACTCGATAATGGCTTAATAACAGAAGTAAGATTAATTGATCTGCGTTACCGTAGTGATAATCGCTATCCTTTCGTGGCTGTCGCTCATTTAAACGATGACAACGAGATTATCACTTCATACACAGGCTGGATTTTTACAGAAGATAAACTCCAGAAAAAATTACAGGTTGGCGCAAGTAATTAAACATCAGTAAACCCTGGCCAAATATTGGCCAGGGTTTTGTTATTGTACCATATCATCACTAGCATCAAGTAAATGTGCGTATTTGGGGTTACGTCCCGCAAATGCATGTAGTTTATCACCATAGCTGGCAATTAATTGACGTACCAAATTTTCAGTGTATTCCGCACCACGATAGGCGTAGCCAGCTTTTGCAGAAGTTGATTCAAAATCACTCCATAAAAGCTCAATCCATACTCGTGCACGTCCTACTGACATTTGCGGGTTTTTTGCAAGTAACTCAGCAATTAGCTTTTCAATTTTTTCATCCATTTATTTGCCCACCTTTACAGGAGATAGCATTGAAACAGGTAAAGCCTCTTGGTATTTTTCGCCCCCTAAGCGATGTCCCCATGCGAAGCGTCCTTTTAAATAATCCACTTGGAAAAATTCATTTTCAGAACCGTCAATACGATACATTTCTCCAGGAATTATTGTATCCAAATCCACTAAATAAGCTGCTGCCATTAAAGCCTTGCGCTCGTATACTGCAAATTCATTGATGATGCCTAGCTGTTCCGCCTTACGTGATTTTTCCTTGATCATAGCTATTTCTTCACGTAATTCATGCTCTGACATGGCAGCATAATTTTTTTCGTTCATTCTTCATTCTCCTTCTCTTCTATAAAACGATCTATAACTTCTATAGGAAAACCCTTTTGATAGAGCGCCTGCTTTATTTTCATTTTCAATTCATAACCAGTATACTTCGATGAATACTTTTTCCAAACTTTTTCGCCTTGTACATCAAGTAGCTGTTGCCATTCATCTTCCTCTTGCTCAATCTCTATTTGACTAAGCACCTCATCTACAACACTAAAAGAATAACCTTTTCGCATTAAAAAATCTTGAATTTTAGCTTTTATTTGTGTTGGCGTTTTCTTTTTTTCCGATCGAACGACCTTTTCAGCCAATTGTGTCGCAAGCGTTACCTGTTCCCCATGACTATATGTAGCAAGTACCTCATCCTGTAAGCTTTTATCAATCCCTTTTTTCATAAGGTCTTGCCTAATTGCTTTGGGTCCCTTTTTCATCGTAGCTTTTTTCGTATCGAGTAACGCCTTGGAGTAAGTTTCATCATTTAAAAAGCCATACGATTTAAGCTTTTGTATAGCCTCTAAAATAACCGCTTCCCCAAACTCTAACGAGAGAAGCTTTTTCTTGACCTCATGCTCACTACGCATTTGATAAGATAAAAAATTTAACCCTTTATTAAAAGCTTTTCGAATCTCATCCTCATAAGCAATTTCCTGAATATCAAATTCCTCAAGCACTTTGTCCTTCGTTAATCCAAATTGAATGAGAATTGCCTCATCCACAGGAAAAGCGTATTCTTCGTTCAAATATATATTATAACGTTCTGGATTGTTTTTTTGACGTGCAATCTTCGTAATAACACGCATTCGTAACACCTCACTATAACTATTATAACATTTTTCGTAGGTATTGCTTTTTAGGTATTCCGATGTGCGCTGGTATTCGTTTGTCTTCCGCGGGTATTCTCTCGTTCCGCGGGTATTCGCTTCCCTTCCGCGGGTATTTGCTTCTCTTCCGCGAGTATTTGCTCGTTCCGCGGGTATTTGCTTCCCTTCCGCGGGTATTCGCTCCTCTTCCGCGGGTATTCGCCTCTCTTCCGCGGGTATTTGCTTCCCTTCCGCGGGTATTCGCTCGTTCCGCGGGTATTCGCTTCCCTTCCGCGGGTATTCGCTTCCCTTCCGCGGGTATTTGCTTCCCTTCCACGGGTATTCGCTCCTCTTCCGCGGGTATTCGCTCCTCTTCCGCGGGTATTCGCTTCTCTTCCGCGGGTATTCGCTTCTCTTCCGCGGGTATTTTTCGTTTCGCGTTGGTAAGTATTAGAAGGTCTGCATGTACAACCTACTGTTTTAGAAAAACATATTCAGTTAAATTCCCTCATTTAAAAAGAAGTACTTTTTGAATGAATGAAGTAGGATAATTTTTTAAAAAATAACACATTCTAATGAAAAAGAAAGGATGCGTTTTTATGTGGAAACAGCATATAGTAGGATCGGTAATTGCTACTTTTATTATTGCCGCGGCAATTAGCTTTAATCCATTTTCGGCCTCTGGCTCTGATGAATACAACTGGGGCATTAAACGAGCGAAAAACGGTGAACCAGCAGAAGCTGGGGCACAGCTTGATCAGATAGTTGACAAATATGGTGCCATTTATAAAGGAAAGCCTGATAATAAAGTTGCTTATTTAACCTTTGATAACGGATATGAAAATGGGTTTACGGAAAGCATTTTGGATACGTTGAAGAAGGAAAACGCACCAGCTACCTTCTTTTTAACTGGTCATTATTTAGAAAGTGCCCCTGATTTAGTAAAACGCATGGTTAAAGATGGCCATATGATTGGCAACCATTCATATGGGCACCCAAATATGGCGAGACTAACGCCCGATGGTATGCGTACTGAATGGAAAAAGCTTGATGATAAACTGCGTGAATTGACGGGTATTGAACGTACAACATATGCTCGCCCGCCTGAAGGTACATTTAATGCGAAATTATTAGAGGTAGGCAATGCTGAAGGCTATCGTCATATTTTCTGGTCTGTTGCCTTTAAGGATTGGGAAAGGGATGTACGACGTGGCGCAGATTATGCGTATAACGCATTAATAGAACAGCTTCATCCTGGTGCCGTAATATTAATGCATACTGTTGCGCAGGATAACGCTGAAGCTCTTCCTAGGTTTATTGCCGAAGCAAAAAAACAAGGCTATACATTTTTATCCCTTAACGATTTAGTTTTAGAACATGAAGATTTTCCTGTCGCTTTGCAATCGTCTACTCCTTAGTTATAATGGGGAGATGATATTAAAAGAACAGGGACGTGGAAAGCTTGACGCAACAAACAACAATGGAAGTAGGACAAAAATTTCCTCTAATAATTAAAAGATTAGGTATTAATGGTGAAGGCGTAGGCTTTTATAAGCGTAATGTCGTATTTGTAAAGGGAGCTATTCCTGGTGAAGAAATTACAGCACAAGTGACTAAAACACAGCAAAATTTTGCCGAAGCAGAAATATTAACGATTCGCAAAGCTTCAAAATATCGCCAGGAAGCACCATGCCCAGTTTACAACGAATGTGGCGGCTGTCAGCTTCAACATATGACATATGAAAAACAGCTAATCGAAAAGCGTGATATCGTCGTTCAAGCTTTAGAACGTTATGCTAAGCCTTTAGCTACTACAGTTGAAGTTCGTAAAACTCTAGGGATGGATAATCCATGGAATTATCGAAACAAAAGTCAATATCAAGTACGTAAAGAGGGTAAACGTGTCTATGCAGGGCTATTTGCAGAAGGTAGCAACAAGTTACTGAACATCAATGATTGCCTTGTGCAACATCCGATTACGTCAAAAATCACGGTAGCAACACGTAAAATTTTACAAAAACTAAATATCACTATTTACGATGGTCGTACGCTTGATGGCTTAGTGCGTACGATTGTTGTACGTACAGGGATTCGTACGGGTGAAACACAAGTCGTACTTGTCACAACACGTAAAGAAATTCCTCATCTAGCGGAGCTCATTGCACGCATTAAAAAAACCGACCCAAGCATCGTATCGATCGCTCAAAATATTAATCGTGATAAAACATCGTTAATCTTTGGCGACGAAACGATTGTCCTCGACGGCAAGGAAACGATTCACGAGGAACTTGGCGAATTAGCCTTTGATTTATCAGCTCGCGCCTTTTTCCAACTGAATCCAACACAAACCGTTCATCTATATGATGAAATCAAAAAAGCAGCAGCATTAACAGGCAAAGAAACAGTTGTTGATGCTTACTGTGGTGTTGGGACAATCGGTTTATGGCTAGCTGACAAAGCGAAAGAAGTTCGTGGGATGGATGTTATTCCAGAAAGTATTCAGGATGCACGTGAAAATGCACGCAACCATGGCTTCAAGCATACAAAATATACAGTTGGTACAGCAGAAAGTGTCTTAGCAAAATGGCGCAAGGAAGGATTTACACCAGATGTTATTACAGTTGATCCACCACGCACAGGTCTAGCACCAGAGTTTATCCGCACGGTGTTGAAGCTAAAACCGAAGCGCTTTGTTTATACGTCTTGTAATCCTTCAACATTAGCGAAGGATTTAAACGAATTATCGAAGTTTTATGATGTAGAGTACATTCAGCCAGTGGATATGTTTGCACAAACTGCACAAGTGGAATGCGTTGCGAAGCTTGTGTTGAAGAATAAGTAATGAAAATGGGCGTCCTCAAAAAATGAGAGACGCCCGTTTAAATTTGAAAAGAGAATTAAACAGCAGCAAAAAGGCGTCTCCTAAAATTAAGAGATGCCCTCATTGTTTTATATATTATTTTTGTATGTAATGCACAGCTCTAGCTGCCTGGTGGATGACGGACGGTCCAGAAAAATCAATACCTTAACCAGTAGCCCAGGATTTAAAAGATTTTTATGCTTTAAGTTTTTAGCTTTAATACGAAAGAACTTTGAAACGTAAACTTTGGACTTTTAACTTTAATCTTTGAGCTTTTATCTCCGATTATTTAAACTATCCATTGTAGTAAGACATGTTTCTGGTTTTAACTCGCACACATGTCTTGAAGCGCGAGCGACTTTTCGTTTTCTGTTTTCGCTAGGCCATGCATATTTAGTTAGGCTTGCACTTCAATAAATGTTGTTGCATTCGATTCCGATAATACTGCATCGACCTCTGATTCGAATTCTTCAATTCGATTACTTAACGCCTCAATTTTCTTTTTAACATTCATCGGATCAATTAACTCGTACTCGTTTCTTTTCATAAATGTATCCGTATGTAATTTTACTTCTTCTGGAGATTGTTTATCTTTATTTCCTAGTATATTAACTAAATACGTTTCTAACTTTGCTGGCAACGCATCATTTTCTTTTGCTACCGTATTTATCGCTGAACGATATTGCTGTTGCATGACTTCTAACAGTTCCTTTTCATATTGAATGGACTGTTTCCGTTCAATCGCTTCTGCTACAGTCATTTCTTCTTTTCCCACTATTACTTTGGTTTTAGCATTAGACTCTACAACTAGCGCTTTAATTCGGTTGCGATAGCCAACTAAGCTAACTACTTTATCGTATGAGGCTTGCATTTGCTTTTCATATTCTTGAATCTCTACACCATTAATTTTGCTATTGCTTTTACGATTAGCTAACACTGAACTAACTTCATTCGTTGCTGCTTCGATGCGGTGATTTAGCATCTTTAATTCTGTTAATGCACGGTGAATCGATATTTTTTTATATTCTGCCATATGTTAATCTCCTCATTATAATTAGTCATCTTGTTAGTGTTCTTCTATTATATAGAGATTGAAATTCGAAGTCCAAATATTACTTATCTGCAAATTTTATTTGATTTTATGTTCGCTTGTCTGTATAATATCATTCTAGGTGCCAAACCTATGTGACTTGGACGTAACATCCTTGTCACGCAAAGAACTCCATAACAGCACGGATTTGCTGGGCGTTTTTTGTTTTATGAGCGGGAGATGAGCCCCGCTCTTTTATTTTGCCCAAAATTATACATTGTGCAAAAGCTTCCAAGCTAGCAATTTACTCGAGCTATTACTTCCTCTACCCGAACTTGACTCTCTTCCTTCCGCTTCAAGGCAAAAGACAAAGCCTCTTACATCGACACCAATCGCTTATTTTTATTTCGTCCAAATACTAACAAAACAATAGCTACAGCTAGTAAAAGCATCGCTACTAATAAAAGGAAGCTGTACTTTACATATTCTAAATAAACGCCACCTAAAAATGGCCCTGTTAAGCTACCAATACTAAGGGCAATGCCGCAAAGTAGATTTCCTGTTGGCAGTAGTTCTTTTGGTGTTAAATCTGCCATATAGGTAATACCTAATGAAAACATCGAACCGACTAATGTACCTGTAAAGAAAAATGCTACGGCTACTGCCATTTGAGAATGCTCTAAAAAACTGGCAATCCCAAAAATAATAGCCCCTCCAAATGAGCCAAACATTAAGACATAACGTCGTCCTATTTTATCCGCTATTGCACCAAGCGGCACCTGTGTTAAAATCCCGCCAAATGTAAAGACTGATAACATAATAGGAATCATATTTACGTCAAAATCTTTACGTAAAGCATAAACTGGGAACAAAGCATTTAAAGCAGATTCTAAAAACCCATAAGCAAATGGCCCTAAAAATGCAATCCATCCAAATGCAATGGCTATTTTATAACGATGCCAGCCTCTCGCATGTAAGTCTCCCGTTAAACGTTCTGGTTTTTCATTTTGTAAAAGGAATACAAAAGCCCATGCAAATAAACACATAGCGGAGGACACAATAAACGGTAATGCTTCTGAAACTTGTATAAGTTTCACCATTAAAGGTCCGACTGCGAAGCCTGTACTAAAGGACAAACCGTAAATGGCCATACCCTTTCCTAAACTTTTATGATCTGTGGTGCTTGTAATCCACGTTTGTGTTGCAAAGTGTAATGCATGATCTCCTACTCCAATGAGTAAGCGAAGGACAAACCAAAAAGTCACACTTTTCCATAAAGGAAATATTAGCAGCGAAACAAACACAAGGGCACCGCCAATTAAAATAATCGGTTTATAGCCCCATTTTCGTAATGGCTGCTCGATAAATGGTGAGATTAATAAAGTTCCTATGTATAGACCTGTTGCATTCAATCCGTTCAACGCGGAGGATACCCCATCACGTTCGAAAATAATTGAAATAAGCGGTAAAAGCATCCCTTGTGAAAAGCCTGAAATAGATACAATTAACACTAGAATGGCAAATCTTTTTTTGCTGTAATCTGAGAAGTACGTCATCTTTTCCTCCAACATCCAGTCATTCTTCCAAAGAACAGCATACCAAAAAGCCTTAGCGCTCACCATATGTGATTTTACGCTAAGGCCTAACTAACACTTATCTCCATTTAATTGTATAAACACGAATTTCGGCTTTTACATTGGCCGAGTACTTGTTTAAACTCCCTCCTTTTCGAGTTAGAGTCTTTTAGGATTTTGTAGATCAGCTCCTTTGCTTTTTCTTAATATTAATTTAACACACATCATCAATATTGTAAATATTCTGTCTATTGTTTTTTCAAAATAATCGCTAAGTCCTAGGTGTTTACCTAAACATTGAAATTTAGTCCCAAATCAGCTAAGATGGAGGGGACGAAATGAGGTGTATGTATGTCAAATCCAATCACTGATAAAAAACAGCAAATGAATTACTTAAAAGAGCGTCTTGAAATGTTTTTAGAAGTTTTAGATGCCATCGATCCTGAAACAACTGAATTAGAAGATATTGATCGTTTAATTCAAATGATGGATGATTTAGAGGACAAAATGGAGCAATTTAATGCTCGTGAACAATAACTACTAATCAATTTCGCCTTGGCGTAATTGCGTCCGGATTTTGAATTGTGCCCAGCACAATTCATTCCTTACAAAATCCGTGACATCCGCCGGAGGCTTTATCTTCATTCAGTAGGTTTTAAAAAGGAACCTATCAACATCCATCTCACTACCTTCAGAATAAAGATTTGCTGAACGAAGATTAAAGCAAGTGGAAGGCTATATATCCACTTGCTTTTTTTCTTGTCCATTTCTGGCTAATAGCAATCCCAATTATATAGAACTTTACTAAAATCTTTACATTTTAGCTCATCCTCTGTGATGAAAAAGTTACCGACCCCGACATCTCCCCACAGAATATGATCGCCTACACTGTCAATTTGAAGCAACAAAATAGTTGAGTCTGTATAGTCACCATAAGCTCTTGGATCTTCCTGAGTAAAGAATGGGTATCCCCCGATTTTATGACCTGTACTATTTAATGTTTCATAAAATGAGTCTACTAAATGATCATCGTCTTCTATAGTAGCAAGGATCTTCGCATATGTTTTTTCACTTCTAAAGTCATTTGCTGATAATGGTTCATAGCCTGTTCCAAAGGACAATGCAATTTCTTTTTCCACTGGGAAGTATAATTCTTCTTCTTTCGCTTTAACAAATGAGAAGTCTTGTACTAACTGTGACTCATCTCTAACAATATTTTCGTGGAAAACAATGCGGAAGCCCTCCTGATTTTGACCATTGTCAAAATCCATCCCTAGTACATCATCATAGCCATCAATATAAAACTGCAAAATTCCCTCATCAGGGAAGTTTGGTAAATGCTTCGGTACATCTGCAAAATTAATTTGAGCTAGTAATTTTAATGGTTGCCCTTCTGGATTTTTCGGGTACTCCATAGTTAGCGGAAAATATGGATCGCCTTCAAACTTACTTTCAAATAAAGATGTTTTTCGTTCTTCCGTTTCAATAAATACGGTAGGCTGTATCGTTTCCTCTATTACAGTCCTACTTTGTTCAAATGCTTCAGGTAAATTAAGTAACTTCATAGTATTACCTCCTAAAGTAAATTTAAATTCATTATAGAACAAACGTTCCGTGTCAACAACCTTAATTTCGAATAAGGTTGGAAATGACTTCACTCCAAAGGTGATTGGCTTCACTCTCTAAGTGATCAACTTCGCCCCAAATGTGATCCGCTTCACTCTCAAAATGATCAGCCTCTAAAAAAAACGCTCCGGTAAATTCTTTAACCAACCAGGAAAACCTTAAGATATTGTTTATTACCCCGCTTCAATTTTCTTCTAACATCTTAACAATAAATAACATATTTTAACATTTATATTTCCTCTTTTTGAGAATAGAGCTTTAATTCCGACCACAATGAGTTGAACTCTTTTTTTCATTAGTTGAAAAGAGTATAATATTACGTGGAAATAATCAAATTTTCTATGGGGGGCAATACCAAATGAATATCCAAACTTTGGAGAAAAGTCTTTACGATTTAATTACTGAAACGTCTACGAATTTACCAAAAGACGTACGTCGTGCAATTAAGAAAGCTAAAGAAGCTGAGACTGCTGGTACTCGTGCTGCAATGAGTTTAGACACAATCTCAAATAATATTATTATGGCAGAAGATAATGTATCACCAATCTGTCAAGATACTGGTCTACCAACATTCAAAATTTATACTCCTGTTGGTGTAAACCAATTAGAAATTAAAGAAGCTATTAAAAAAGCTATCGTCGATACTTCTGCAGATGCAAAATTGCGTCCAAATGCGGTTGATTCATTAACAGGCGCAAATAGCGGTAATAACCTAGGTGACGGTCTACCTGTTATGAAATTCGAACAATGGGAAAACGACTACATTACAATTAAATTAATCCTTAAAGGTGGCGGCTGTGAAAACAAAAACATCCAGTATAGCCTACCATGTGAAATTGATGGTCTTGGTCGCGCTGGTCGTGATTTAGATGGTATCCGTAAATGTATCCTTCACTCAGTATACCAAGCACAAGGACAAGGCTGTTCAGCTGGTTTCATCGGTGTAGGTATCGGTGGCGATCGCTCTTCTGGTTACGACTTGGCGAAAGAACAGTTATTCCGTCATGTGGAAGATACAAATCCAAATGCTGATCTTGCTAAATTAGAAGAATATGTAGTGAAAACTGCAAACACATTTGGTATTGGTACAATGGGCTTCGGTGGTGAAGCAACATTACTTGGCTGTAAAATTGGTGTTATGCACCGTATCCCTGCATCATTCTACGTATCAGTAGCTTATAACTGCTGGGCATACCGTCGTATGGCTGTGGACATCAATCCTCAAACTGGTGAAATTATTAACTGGCATTACCAAGAAGGCGAAAAAATTACATTTAAAGAAGATGAAGTTGCAGCAACAACAGAAGATACTACTACAGATGTAGTGGAACTTACTGCACCAATTACTGAAGAACAAATTCGCGCTCTAAAAGTTGGTGACGTTGTATCAATTACTGGTCGTATGTATACTGGCCGTGACGCAATTCACCATCATTTAATGAGCCACGATGCTCCAGTTGATCTTAATGGACAAGTTATTTATCACTGTGGCCCTGTAATGGCAAAAGACGAAGAAGGTAACTGGACAGTAAAAGCAGCTGGTCCAACTACTTCTATTCGTGAGGAGCCATATCAAGGTGACATCATGAAAAAATTCGGTATCCGCGCTGTAATTGGTAAAGGCGGTATGGGACCAAAAACACTTGCTGCATTAGAAGAGCACGGCGGCGTTTACTTAAATGCAATCGGTGGTGCAGCACAATACTATGCAGACTGCATTAAAGGTGTAGACGGTGTTGACTTAATGGAATTCGGTGTTCCAGAAGCTATGTGGCACCTGAACGTTGAGAAGTTCACAGCTGTTGTAACTATGGACTCTCATGGTAACTCACTACACGCAGACGTAGATAAATCATCTCTAGAAAAACTTGCTCTTCACGCAGAAAGAGTATTCTAATAAAGAAGCAATTTCTTTCAAAGTTTAGGCATTTTCACTATACAAATTTGAAAAGCACAGAATATTCCTATGAATATCTGTGCTTTTCATATGCTCAAAATTATTTCAAAAAGCCTCACAATCACCTCAAACTCAATCTAGGGTCCCTTTTATCCCCTTTCTAAAAAAAATACCTCCTAATTTCTTACTTTCTTTTTTAAAATTCCTTTGTTATAATAATTCTAAATTAAAAAAGAATCAATTGAAATCTATTTTCAATTAGAAACAGTTTATACTCATTGATTTATATAGATTTTGATATTGATTTTCATTATCAGGAGGGATAGGAATGGAACATACTAATCGAGAAAATATTAGTTTAATTGAGAAAACAAAGGAACATGCTGAATTAATCGCTGCCCTTATAGCAGGTTTGTTTATTTTACTTGCATGGCGTTTAGATACAAGCGGGCAAACAACAGCCTCTATTCTTTTATATATTGTTGCATTTTGCGTTGGTGGATTTGCTAAAGCAAAAGAAGGTATTGAAGAGACCATTGAAAATAAGGCACTTAACGTTGAATTATTGATGGTATTAGCCGCAATCGGTTCAGCAGCAATCGGTTATTGGACGGAGGGTGCTATTCTAATTTTCATCTTTGCTGTGAGTGGTGCTCTTGAAACATACGCAATGAACAAAAGTCATCGTGAAATTTCTGCACTCATGAATTTACAACCTGAAGAGGCTTGGCTTGTTCGTGGTGGTTTTGAACCAATGAAAGTTGCTGTATCAACTCTACAAATTGGTGATCACCTACTCGTTAAGCCTGGTGAACGTGTACCAGCAGACGGTGTCATCTTCAAAGGACAGTCTTCTATCGATGAATCTGCAATTAGCGGTGAACCACTTCCAGTAGCAAAACAGGAAGGCGACGAGTTATTTGCGGGTACAGTGAACTTAAATGGCGCCATTACGATGGAAATGACAAAGCCAAATTCTGAAACACTATTCCAAAAAATTATCCAGCTTGTACAAAGTGCTCAGAGTGAAAAATCTCCATCACAACAGTTTATAGAAAAATTCGAAGGTACGTATGTGAAATTCGCGCTACTTACCGTTGCCCTAATGATGTTTCTACCTCACTTTGTACTAGGTTGGGACTGGACGACAACTTTCTATCGAGCAATGGTACTCCTAGTCGTTGCTTCTCCGTGCGCACTTGTTGCATCTATTATGCCAGCAACACTTGCAGCCATTTCAAATGGTGCAAAACACGGTGTGCTATTCAAAGGAGGCCTACATTTAGAGCATCTAGGTGCATTACGTGCCCTTGCAGTAGATAAAACAGGCACTTTAACACAAGGTAAACCAACCGTTACTGATTTTATTGTTCGTGAAGAATTTAACCGTAAAAACGCAATGTCCATCCTTGCAGGTATTGAAGCACAATCGAACCATCCACTTGCTCAAGCAATTACTTTATATGCAAGAAAAGAAGGGATCGCACAATTTCCTCAGGCCACTATTAAAGATATCCCAGGTTGGGGTATTAAAGGTTACGTTAATGAGGTCGAGTACCTTGTTGGTAAACCAGACTTTGTTGGACTAGATGAGGCAAACGAATTTGCGAATGGTGTAGCGGAAAACCTCGCCTCAGAAGGAAAAACAGTAATTTTCATTCGTGATAAAGATGGCATCGTTGCATTGGCAGCCTTAAAGGATACCGTTCGCAACGAAGCAAAAAAAGCAGTTTCATTACTAAAAGATCTAGGGATTAATGTTGTCATGCTAACAGGCGACAACGAGAAGACAGCAAAGGTAATCGCTAAGGAAGCAGGCGTGACAGAATACGTCGCAGAATGCCTCCCTGAAACAAAAGTGACTGAGATGAAACGACTTCTTTCTGAACATAAATTTGTAGGGATGGTCGGTGACGGTATTAATGATGCACCCGCATTAGCTACTGCCACTACCGGAATTGCTATGGGAGAAGGAACAGATGTTGCTTTGGAAACAGCTGATGTCGTTTTAATGAAAAATGACTTATCAAAAATTGCCTATGCCGTACGTTTGTCTCGTAAAATGCAACGTATCGTCAAACAAAACATCTTCTTCTCAATCGGCGTTATCGTTTTATTAATTGCCTCAAACTTTTTACAAGTTGTCGATTTACCCCTAGGTGTTATTGGGCATGAAGGAAGCACCATTTTAGTTATTTTAAACGGCTTACGTATGCTGAATAAAAACGTCTAAAACAAACAGCCTCGTATCACAAAACGTGATATCGAGGCTGTCCTTTTTAATATTCCTAACTATTTGTTAATATCTCCTGCTTCACAAGCTCTTTTTGCAATGTTTTTTTCTGCATCGTCGCATTTAAAACGCCACCAAATATTAAAATAATCCCCGTGAAATATAGCCAAAGCATTAAAATAATAACGCCACCAATACTGCCATATGTAGCTGAATAATTTGCGAAATTATTAATATAAAAGGAAAAAACAAACGTAACCGCTAGCCAGGCTAGAGTCGAAAACAATGCCCCCGGCCAAACGCTCATTATCTTCAAACGAGGATCTGTATTCGGAACAAATCTATAGATCCCCATTAAAACAATAAAAATAAGTAGAGGTGGTATCGACCAGCGCATTCTATACCAAATGATTTCAAACTGCTCCTCAATGCCAACAATCGAAAATAAGAAATGCCCCACCTGTTGCCCAAAAACCGGTAGAAGTAGAGCGACAGCAATAACAACGACAAATGCTATAGTGAAAACAAGGGATAACCCTCGATCCAATATACTCCCCCTAGTTTCTGTATCGTAGGCCTTATTCAAGGCTCTAATCAACGCATTAATCCCTTTAGAAGCAGACCAAATTGTTCCAAGCACCCCGATGGATAACAAACTACTATTACGGCTTGTTAAAATTTCATTTAATGTATTTTCAATAAGCCTATATACCTCGTCCGGCATAATATTCACTAGAAAGGAATACACTTGCGTCGTCTCTAAATTCAAATACGGTAGCAATGTAACTAGAAAAATTAGTAGTGGAAAAAAAGATAGTAAAAAGAAATAAGCCAATTCCGCAGCAAGAGCTGATACTTCCACTCGCTGTAAGCGTAGTATTAAATCTTGCATAAAGCCTCTTGATGTCATCACATCTACAGTGTCTTCGTCTGGTGAGACAAATGATTTCACCACACCGACAGCTGTATGTATCGATGCATTTTTCTTTTCCATACAAATTTCCTCCTGTACGAACCAACTATTCTTTATCAGGTAAAGAAAAGGCTGATTTTGTATCATTAATCATACCTTCGATTGTAGAAGGTAATTCTTTAAATTCATCCACTTTCTCAACAATGGCATTCACATTTTCTGTCACACCTTCACACAGCACTTTAGCGGCCAATACTTTTTCCTCAACTAGTACTTGTAATTCCTCTCGATTGGCTGCATAATACGAGATTGCCTCTTTCATCTTTTTCGTTGTAGCTACTGTTTTTTCACGCGTTACACGGTCCAACATGCTTAATGCAGCACCAACTGCGGCACCAACTACGATGGATGCTAATAATTTACTTCGTCCCATATTAAATACCCCCTGCTTAGTAAATGTATATTCCTTTAGAACAATTAAGACTCATCATCAAAAGTTAGGGATGATTTTGTTAAAACGTATACCATGTATACAAGTTGATTGGAGCGGAGACTGGGCGACTCCTCGGGGATCAGCGATAGAGGAACGAAGGCTAAAACCATCACATCCTGTGATAACGCCTTCGTGACCAACATCGTGTTGGCCCGAGACCCTGGAGCGAGCAGCGCGAGTGAAGCGGCTCATCGGACGCCCCCAGGAAGCTCTGCTCTGTGCGAAAGCGAAGCGTCAGCAATTGTTTTATCTGTGCGAAAGCGTAGTGACAGCAACAACAAAGCGCCCAGTCGGAACGGAAATCAACCCTACGTTATGGTGATGAACCATAATTAAACTGTTACTGCCCTTATTCTACCCAATAACAGTCTATTTTTAAAGCAAAGCTCAAATACAGTGTTGACATTTTTTTTATTCAATGAAATGATATTTCCGAGGATTATGAAAGGTAGGTTTAAATAATGGATTTATCAGTACCGTCAAAAGAGAACGTTATTTATATGGTTGATCAAATGAAAGAAAAGCTTCGTATGGTAAATGTCGATGCCATGAAATCGGAAAATTTCGATGAAGCTAATTACGAAGACCTTGTCTATTTATACGAAATGGTCATGAAGCGCGATACATTTAGTCCGAGCGAGATGCAAGCCATCGTTGCTGAATTAGGAGCTTTACGTAAATAAATAGGATTTTGTAAATAAAAAGCTATTAGCAATAGGGCATCAAATCCTGTTACTAATAGCTTTTTTCTAATTTGTTTTTTTTGCGGCAGTACCATCCTCAGTCACAAGTGGTTGTATTAACACTTCTACACGACGGTTTTTAGAACGCCCTTCTGTAGAATCATTTGGTGCAATGGCACGATTTTCACCGAAACCTTGTATACTAAAGTTTCGACGATCTAACTTCGAGTTACTGTTTATTAAAATTTCTGCGAAGTTCACTGCACGCAACCCCGAGAGTTGTAAGTTAGAAGTGAAGTTTGGACCAGCCGGCACATTATCCGTATGACCAGTAATCACAATACTACGTGGTGGATTAGATACTAATACATCTGAAAGTTCTTTAGCTATCGAATTATATTCTGGTTTAATCTCTGCTTTCCCTGGATCGAACAAGATACTATCACGAATTGTTACAAGTAAACCCTCATCAGTCATTGCTGTTGCAAATTGACCTTCCATCTCATTCACTGCGATAAAATTATCAACACTACCTTTAATTTCAGCTAACTCCTTCTGATCCTTTAAATACGCGGAGTTTTGCTGCGCTTGTTGTGGTGTTTGATTACTTTCTGCATTCGGACTTTGTATCGGTGCAGGCTGTTCTAAAAAGCCCGTACCACCATCAAATACTTGATTAAACACCGCTGACATTTTCTCTAGCTTTTCTTGGTCTACTGAACTGGACGCAAACAGTACAATAAATAATGCTAATAACAGCGTTAAAATATCAGCATACGGAACTAACCAAGACTCATCAACATGTTCTTCATGCTTTTTTTTCCTAGCTTTCTTTGCCAAGGCCGCCCGCCCCGCTTTCATCCGAAATTTGACGACGTTCTTCCATTGTTAAGTAAGAAGATAATTTTTGTTCAATAACACGTGGTGCCTCCCCTTCTAATACCGAAAGGATACCTTCTATCATCATACGTTTTTGTTTTACTTCTACAGCAGATTTACGTTTTAATTTATTTGCAAATGGATGCCATAAAACATAACCTGTAAAAATACCTAGTAATGTAGCCATAAAAGCAGCTGAAATAGCATGTCCTAGCTTTTCTATGTCATTCAAATCTGCTAATGCGGCGATTAAACCTACTACCGCACCGAGTACCCCTAAAGTTGGAGCATATGTACCAGCTTGTGTAAAGATTGCAGAACCACTAGCATGACGTTCTTCCATTGCTTCGACTTCTTCCGTTAGGACATCACGAATATAGTCCGCATTTTGACCATCAATTGCTAAGGTAAGTCCATTTTTCAAAAATGGGTCTTCTATCTCTGAAGCTTTACTCTCAAGCGCTAATAGACCTTCACGGCGAGCTAAATCAGCCCATTGTGAAAACATCTTAATAATCTCAATATCATCTGCTAATTTTGTTTCTTTAAAAAGAATTTTAAATAGCTTTGGTACACGCTTTAACTCCTTCATGGGGAAGGCAGTTGTTACTGCGGAAACAGTACCGACGATGATAATTAGAATGGCCGCTGGGTTATAAAACGCACTTAAGTTTACACCCTTCATCACCATCCCTGTTAATAGCGCGATAAACGCTAAAATTATCCCTACTACCGACGACAAATCCATTTTTTCGAACCTCCAAATCTCCTATTTACCTTTATTTCGTCCTTTTTTTCATATTTTGAATATAGTATAAATGTATTTCACATTTTTTTCGATGTAATAAATACTTTTTATTCACTTTCCGACTATATTTGATTATATTGAATTAAGAATAATACACTAAATTGTCTTTATTTAAAATTAGTTAAGAATTTGTTATTATCCTTCGACACAAAATTATCAATTTATGCTGAATGAGTCGTAAAAGTAGGTTTAAATACCTAAAAATATCAATTTTACTATATAAGCTATTCGACTGATAATCTGAAATCGATTCGGATAATTACTAAAATTTCGTAGAAAAATAGTGTAAAACAGTTGTTTGTCGATGGTTCAGACGATACTTTTTTTCACGCTCGCAATAAAAGCGCTCCGAAAGACTCATTTATTTTTTTCTCCTATTTAATCAATTATACCTTGGCATAATTGCGTACGGCTTCGGCTTTGTGCTTGGACAAAAAGCTCCTTTCACCACCTAAAGGCACGGAATTACCTATTCCACAGTCTTGTATATTGTTTTTGAAGGAAATGCCTTTTGGAGAGCTATTGAAGAATGAGCTAAATGAAAGCTTGGCACATGACTTTATAATTAGTTTTGAGTAAATGAGTACAAACAGCATTCCTGCGGATAGGTAAAAAAGAATCTATTCTCTGTAATAAAAACTGGGTATTTCAAGTATTTTATACCTACTAATATTAGTCCAGACTAGGTATCTTATGGATGTCATAAATTCTCCTTAGATTTTCCTAGTAACCTATTGTATAATTACTTTAGACAACATTGTAGATTATTTTAGTAGAGAGGAGCTTTCATTATGTTCATTACGACTGTACTAGGCTTTTCGGCCGTTTTACTAATTTCTATGGGATTCTTCATCCACTACTTACAAGTTGGTTTAGATACTAAGTCTTCAGTAACTGTAGATGCAAAACCAAGTGAAAAATTCTAATTCTTTCAGCGGATGTCACTGAATCGGAAAGGAATGCTTTGGGGATGTTAGCCTAAAATCATCGCATCCATGCGATATCGGCTAACTGACCTGCATCGTGCAGGCCTAAGCACAAAGCCGATTCCGGACGCAATTATGCCAAGGCATAATTGATTCTATCTAAAAAAACAGCTACCAAACGTAGCTGTTTTTTATTTTTTAAATTATTTCGTTTCGCTAAATAAATTACTAAACTTCTTTTTTTTTCATAAAAATTGCGTGAATATTGTCATTATTATTTGCATATTGATCATTTTGCTCTAAAATATTTCTGTAGGGAAGGGAGCAATCTTTCATGACAATGTTACAAGACATTCTTAAGTTTAATGAAGATTTCGTTCAAGAAAAAAAATATGAGCCTTTTATTACAACAAAGTATCCTGATAAACGCATCGTTGTGTTATCTTGTATGGATACTCGTCTTGTTGAGCTGTTACCTAAAGCTATGAATTTACGTAATGGCGATGTAAAAATCGTTAAAAGTGCTGGGGCATTAGTTAGTCACCCTTTTGGTGCAATTATGCGTAGTTTACTTGTAGCTGTTTATGAACTGCAAGCGGATGAAGTGTATGTTGTTGGACATTACGACTGCGGTATGAGCGCAGTTGACCCAGAAGCAATGCTAAATAAAATGGTTGCTAGAGGGATTAATCCCGATACTATCAAAACGGTAGAAAATTCAGGTCTTGATTTAAAAGAGTTTTTACGTGGCTTTGGCGACGTAGCAACAAGTGTTAAGAAAAGCGTAGATACAATTCGCAATCACCCGTTAATGGTGAAAGATGTGCCTGTTCATGGATTAGTAGTTGATCCAAATACAGGTCGCCTTGATTTAATCATAGACGGTAGTAAACAATAGTAAAAATAAGAAGCGTCTATCCTTCATTACTTGAAAGTAAGACGCTTCTTTTTATTCGTTCTCTAAACGTGCATACATATAATGATCCACCCATTGGCCATTAATGTACAGCAGCTTTCTCAAAAGACCTTCTCGCTGAAATCCAGACTTTTCTAAAACTCGGATAGAAGGATTATTTTGTGTTGAAACATAAGCCTCTACACGATGTAAGCCTACTTGCTCGAACGCAAATTGCACGACCATATTCACTGCTTCTGTCACGATCCCTTTTCCCACATAAATTTCATCCATCGCATAGCCAACAAACGCACTGGAATACGGTAAACGTTTTACTGCATAAAGAGCAATATGTCCTATTAGATTATTTGTACCTGGCTCAAAAATACCGAAAGTAAATTCCCTCTTTGAGTCCATTAAGTATAAGCTTTCTTGAATTTTTTTATATTGAGCATTAATTGTATAATATTCAGGTCGTTGTAACGGTTCGTATGTAGACCAAAAATATTTATTGCGGCTTACGAGATCAGTTAAACTTTGTGCGTCTTTTTCATAAAATGTGCGAATGTAGCATTTCCCCCCCTGAATTGATACCACATTTTCACCCTTTTTCCTCAATAGTCTCCAAATTTTAAGCACCATTTTTCCACACTAACCTTCCGATAATTGTTTAAAGCCTGCGTTCATTTTCAATGGATCTAACCCCAATTGCCTGAAGTTTCACTGTATCCCGTTTTAACGGCCAGTAAATGTCTTTCCCTGTTTTAAATTGAATTTCAATCAACATAGTACACGATTAACTGACTATAATGCTCAACTAACAATTTGTGGGTAAACCCCCACCGAATTGAAGTTTTACTTTATTGTATGTAAAAAAAGATGCTGCTACAACTAAAACATCTCGTCTTGTTGTTACAGCATCAATAACATTATTTCACTTTTTGTTTTTGTTTTTTAGGCTTCTCTTCTAGCAATTCAAGGCTAGACGATTCAGCATCTTCTAAATGCGCTTTGTCTAAGACATTCGTTACATGAAGGCCACGTTTTTTTGCTTCACGTTCTATATGTGCTAGTGTTTCTTGCAGCACCTGTACACGTGCATATTTTTTATCGTCTCCTGGTATTAGAACCCATGGAGCACTTTTCTTATCGGTCTTCTCAAACATTTCATTTGCAGCTTCCGTATACTGTAGTGTTTTTTCACGATTTCGCCAGTCTTCATCTGTTAGCTTCCAAGACTTATACGGATCTTGCTCACGTTCTTTAAAACGTTTAAGCTGCTCCTCATCTGATACTTGAAGCCAAAACTTAATAACAATATAATCTTCTGCCGTTAAAATCTTTTCAAAATTATTAATTTCTTCGTATGCACGAGACCACTCTTCATTTGTTGCAAATCCTTCAATACGCTCAACTAATACACGGCCATACCATGAGCGATCAAAAATAGCGATTTGCCCATGCTGTGGTAGCTTTCTCCAAAAGCGTTGTAAATAGTTGTAGCGTAGTTCATGAGGCTGAGGTGCTGAAATCGGGTGTACGACATAACCACGTGGATCAACACGTTCGATTAGACGCTTAATAGCACCACCCTTACCAGCAGCATCCATACCTTCAAATACTAAAATTAACCCTATTTTATTGTTTAATAAAAACTGTTGAGCATTTAACATTTCATACTGGAGTACTTTTAATTTCTTTTTATACATTTTCTTATCCAGATTAACTGATAGATCTAGATTATTTAAATTTTGAGTCATTAAAACTTCACTCCTTACATTTGTATACTCCCATTGTACTAAAGAAATATATGAATGCACATTTAAATGGTAAATTGTAGATAATTTTAGCGAAACAACACGATACATTGTTGGAAATTTCCGTTATAATGAAAATATAACGTTACAGTCCTATACTTATTTGTCTTTTCCCTATACAATTTAACACGAAGGGAGAGGAAAACATGCCTCGATTTTTTTTGATGACAATCACTTACGTTGTCTCACTTATCCTAACCTTTTCATCCTATTTCATGAAAATAAACGGTCAATCTTCCTTAGAGATCTCAAATCGTTTTCCAGTAATATTTGCACCTTTTGATGTTAGTTATGTGATTTGGATTGTGGTTTACATGTTACTTGGTTATTGGTTAGTCATGAATCTAAAAAAGACATCTATTCAACAGACTGTTCTCTTTAGTAGCATATGTATCATGCAGGCGTTAGCAATTGTTGTTTGGCATCACGAACTATTTATCGTGTCAATTGTCAGTACGTTTATTTTAGTCCTGTATTTATCTAAGTTGTACAAAACGTACCCACTCAGCAATAATTCACTTACAGGTCGTTTACCCTTCTCGATTTACTTCGGGTGGATTACATTCAGCCTGATGACAAATGTAAGCTTTACGCTAACATCTTATCAATGGAATGGTTTTGGGCTTAGTGATCCCCTTTGGGCAGTTATTTTACTAACACTTGGGGTAGCAATAGCACTACATATCCGTTTCCATTATTTTGATATTATCTATCCAAGTGTATTTATCTGGTCCTATATCGGGGTCGCATTACATAATGGTTTTGATGAGCTACTTGTGTCAACGGCAGCCTTATTTTTATGTGGAGTGCTACTTGTCGGTATATTATTTATTAAAAAAAATCCTGCCCACCAAAATTAAATTGGTAGCAGGATTTTTAGCTTTTTTATTGTTCATCAAGTGAAGTTAAAATAATTGGTTTGTCTTTTGTAACGATAATTGAATGCTCAATTTGAGCAACTAATGATTTGTCTGGCGTAACGAATGTCCAGCCATCACCAGATTCCACAATATGCTCCGCTTTCGCTGAGATAAATGGCTCGACTGCAAGTACCATGCCCTCTTTCATAATTGTAGAATCCCATGCATCATAATAATTTAAAATATGATTTGGCTCATCATGTAAAGAACGACCTAAACCATGACCTGTTAGGTTCATTATCACTGTTAAATCATTGGCATATGCTTCACGCTCAACAGCTTTGCCGATTTGGTTTAATTTTGATCCAGCTTTTACTTTTGTCATTGCACGGTCGAAAGCACTTTTAGCTACGCGACATAGCTTTTCTTTATCCTCATAACCTTCACCAACTACAAATGAAATGCCCGTATCCGCAAAGTAACCATTTAATGAACCAGATACATCTATATTGACGATATCTCCCTCATTAATCACACGTTCACCTGGAATACCATGTGCGACTTCCTCATTAACACTAATACATGTGTATCCTGGGAAATCATACTCCCCTTTAGGTCCAGAAACTGCTCCTGCCTCAGCAAACATACGGCCTGCAATTTCATCTAGTTCAAGTGTTGTTACACCTGGTTTTGTAGCAGCCTTCATGGCTTCACGAATTTCAGCACAAATACGGCCGATTTTTTTAAAGGCTTCAATCTCTTCTTGCGTTTTTACAATCATTTTTAACGTCCCTTTCATCTAATATCTCTATTTAATATAACATAACTTTTTATACATAAAACGCTAAACGCTCTAAATATTATATGCCATCATAAAGTGTAAATTGCTGAAAACAGGCTCATTACTAAAAGTTAAGAATGACATTTATTTAAAACGTATGCCATGCATAAGTTGATTGGAGTGGAGGCTGGGCGACTCCTCGGGGATCAGCGAAAGAGGAACGAAGGCTAAAGCCATCACATCCTGTGATAACGCCTTCGTGACCAACCTCGGTGCTGCTGCCGCTACGTTAGCACTACGCTTTCGCGCAAAAAACATCTGTTGGCCCGAGACCCTGCAGCGAAGCGAAGCGGCTCATCGAACGCCCCCAGGAAGCTTTGCTCTGTGCGAAAGCGTAGCGACAGCAACAACAAAGCGCCCAGCCGGAACGGAAATCAACCTCATGTTATGGGGATGAGCTAAAAAACAATGATCCTTCATCCAATTTAATAAAAATAAAACCCTTCACTCGTGTGAAGGGCATAATAATTATGATTTTCGTTGCATTAATTGAGGTGCTGCCGTAAATAACAGAACACCGACAATCGCTGTTAAAATCGTTGCTGGTAGCATATATGTTCCATTATAAATAATTGAATAAATCCATGCATTTTGATCGCCAGCATACTCTGCAAAAAATACAGCGCCCCCAATGGTATGTGCTGCATAACGTAAAAAGCCCGCTATTACCGTTCCTAAAATAATATAAAGCGCCATTTTCTTTTTGTTTAAATCTTTTGCAGCCTCAAGCACTGGCCCACGCACAACGGCCGCTAAGCCTACTACTGTAAAGGCAACACCATAATCAAGTGTTCCTTGAAGCCAATGTATAATATAGGCACCAAACATTGTTTGCATAACACCAATGAGTAAACCCGTTGTCATGCCTGGAATAAGGCCCCAGCGAAATGCTATTAACACTATTGGAACCATCACGAGACTAACAGAGCCACCTTGTGCCCATACTTTAAAGGAAACCTGATCAAGCACAAGGCCAATCGCTGCGAATATCGCAATCTCCACAAGCATTAAAAGTCTTTTATTGTCCATAATTATTCTCTCCTTTGTTCCGATGTAGGATACAAGAGCAGGAATAGAAATCAGTTGGCAAATATGTTCCTATATGGCATCAATAATTATTAAAAAACGATGCCAGGACAGAGCCTCACATCGTAAAAGTGTCGGTTTCTATCCACATCCCTACGCAAGCGTTAACTTACAGGTTCAAAGAGTCAAGGCATTACGTGCCCAGTCTCAGCTGACATCATCAGCTCCCCTTGTGGTCGTTACATCTTAATTTAGTTGAACAACCTCATTGTACGCAAACACTATAACGATTACAACCTCTTCCACATTAATTTTTTGAAACTTTACTGTTTTTCATGCGTAAATATTAAAAAAGGAGGTACAACTATGGAGAACCAAAAAATTTTATCTGCCTTTAGTTATCTCAGTATCTTTTTCGCACCTTTTATTGTGCCATTAGTAGTTTACTTTGTTTCAAAAGATCACGACGTAAAGAGTCATTCTCTTCGAGCACTAATATCACATTTAATCCCAGTCGCATTTGGAATAATATTTTTTGCAGTCTTTATTTTCTCAACTTTATCATTCAACACTTTTGAACCTGATTCAGGTAGCAGTACATTTCTTATCATTTGGTTAGTTTCATTCGCAATTTACATTCTCGTCTCAATAGGAATCGTCATTTGGAATATTATTCAAGCTGTTCGCGTTATCCGATAAGTTTCATTTCAACCTTGAACAGAGAGTACTAAAAGGAGCTGTTATTTTTTGAAAGTATCTAAAGTTGTCAAAACCGCCGTAAAATTAGCACCTATCGTTATTCCAATTGTTAAAAAAGTAATCGCTGCAAAGAAGGGAACGGCTAATTCCTCCAAAAACATCTATAAGTAATAATACGTTTTTAAAGTTAAATGGGCTTAATAACAAGAATCTGCTTACTTTTTTCAGCAGATTCTTTTTTTCGTTTATTTAACAGTTCGCTATCTTCTATATGGCACTGTAATATAAAGTTTAACAATACACATGAGGAGTTGTTTATGATAAATACCGAAAAACAATTAATGAGCTTGGTTAATGCTGCACAGGTCCTAACATCAACACTCGATATAGACCAAGTGTTAGAGAAACTTATTAGTGAAGTACTCCATGTGATTAAAGGTGCTGATGCAGGTGTGCTGTTTATGTTAAATACAGAGACAGATCGTTTAATTGCTAAGCATACTGTAGGTTATGATCTAGCTTACTTGAAGAAAATTCACCTTGCCTCAAATGAAGGGATGACTGGAAAAGTATTCTCTCAAAAAAAGGCATTTAGATTCCATACTAGCGATGATGTAACTGAAAATATGGCCGATTTATTTCCACAGTATGAAGAAAACTATACAAAAGCAGTCGGTGATTTTACTTACCCAAAAAGTGCTGTTTGTGCTCCGCTTCTTGATAAAAGTAATTCATGTATAGGCGTGTTAACGATTGTCAATTTTTCAGGAGATACACAGTTTGAGAATAGTGATTTAACAATGCTTCAAGCATTTGCGAATCAATCCTCAATCGCCATCGAAAATGCAAAATTATTTACTCAAAACGAACGCTCTAAACGCATTTATAATGCTTTAACACGAGTCTCTTTAACACGAGGTCGACTAAACGATATGATCGATACCCTCGCTTCCTTACTAGGACAGTCTGTAGCAATTACCACTGATTTTTACGATTTACTTGTCACATCTTCTTCAACAGCAAAGCTTGCAACCGAAATTTTAAAAGAGCAGGAATCAGAGCATCTTCATACAGTTGTTCAACAATGCGTGCGACATCAAGTACATATACCAATCAACCATGAAATGTATGTAAGTTATTTGTTCCCTATCCATACAGAGCGGGGTGTAATAGGAATACTGTTGATTGTTATGGATCAACATTTACAGATGGATCCTCTAGATTTATTTGCAGTAGAACAGGCAAGTGCTCTTTTCGCCTTACAATTAGCCGAGGAGGAAAAGGAGCTTGAAATTTCCTTCAAATATGACGGTTATTTGTTACAACAGCTACTAAACTTGAATTTTAATGCCTTTTATAAACGTCAAGAAGCCCAACAAACGACCCATTATTTATGCGCTACTCTACAGCTTGAGGGAAGTAAGTATGGTGTTGCTCAAACTAAAAAAAAGCAGCAACAATTTAGCAAGCTACTTTATCGCTTAGCACGTTTATTTTCCTTACCAGTTTTTATCTCAGAACATGATTTACACTATCATTTTTTATTTATGAACAATCTAAGAGAACCAGTTGAACAATTTAAAGAAAGCATTCAACTTTTTTTCAAGCTCCTCGATAAGGATTCTAAAAAGTACAATTCACTGTCGTTTATCGTTGGCCTAGGGAGACATTTCGACACTATTGAAAATATTTCTAGCTCTCACCGGGACTCAAAAAAGTGCATTGACTATTTACAAACACTCGAACAGGCACCGTTCATTTTATCCTACGATAAGCTTGGACCATACTCACTTTTCTTACATAACGACCCACAGGAAATGGCAGAATATGTAGAGATGAAGCTTGGACCAATTATCGAATATGACAAACAGCATAAAACTGATTTGTTATATACACTAAAACTATTTTTTGAACATAATCAAAATCGCAAACAAACTGCGGAAGCATGCTATGTACATCTAAACACTATTAAATATAGGCTTCAGACGATCTTTTCATTGATAGAAGTTGATGAGCAAAATGGGAAAACTATGTTTGAATTAAACCTTGCCATCTATATGTTTTCTTACTTACAAAATGCGAAGTTAGCCTAAACAGACAAAGTATAGATCTTATCTTTGTCTGTTTTTACATAGTATTTTCATAGTATTCATTGTTATACTAAACCCTACTTATTGAATTTTCAGAATATTTATATTAAACTAGGAGGGCTTAACAGGAATGGAAATGTGGAGTTTGTTTACGATTATTGCTTCCCTGGCTTTATTAATTTTTCTAGCACTACGCGGGTTCAGTATCATTATTATTGCGCCAATTGCCAGCTTAATCGTCATTATTTTAAATCAAATGCCTATTTTAGATTCACTACAGGGCGACTATATGACCGGGTTTATAAACTTTATGAAAAACTACTACCTCATCTTCTTATTTGCCGCAATTTTCGGTAAATTTATGGATGATAGTGGTGCTGCTCGTGCAATAGCAGAAAGACTTTTAAAGATTATGGGACGTCATAGCAAATTTAATGCGTTGATGGCAGTCGTCATCATTTGTGCTTTTTTAACGTTAGGCGGTATTAATACATACGTTGTTATTTTTGCTATTTTACCAATTGCTAAGCCGTTATTTAAGGCTATGAATATCCCTTGGCATCTATTTACAGGAGCATTTTTCTTTGGCATGGCAACCTTTACAATGACTATGCTTCCTGGTTCACCATCTGTACAAAACATTATCCCAACGAAATATTTAGGTACAACAGCTACTGCAGCACCTGTTGTTGGGATTGTTGCTACGGTTACCATTATTGTTTTCAATTGCTTCTATTTAAAACGTCAATTGTCTAAATCAGATGCGCGTGGTGAAACATACGAAAATATGAAAAATCCAGACAAACAGGATTCAAAAGCTTTTGAGGCAAGCGAGAGAAAATTGCCGCCATTTATCTTAAGTATTTTGCCACCAATTTTCTTAATTGTTACATTAAACGTTTTTAAAGTAGATATCCTCTACACATTAATGCTTACAGTGCTTGTTTCCATCATTATCTTTTGGAAATACATAGACAACAAATTACAAGCAATTAATATAGGAGCAACAAATACAGTTTTACCAATTGTAAATACAAGTGCTGATGTTGGTTATGGCACCGTAATTGCAGCGACAGCGGGCTTCGGAGTAGTAACTGAAATGCTTACCAATATACCTGGTTCCCCTTTGATTTCTCTTTATGCCGCTATTGCGGCACTTGCAGGGATTACAGGTACTGCCTCTGGTGGTCTTGGAATCGCGATGGAAACACTGGCCCAAACCTATTTAGATTTAGGCGTTGAACCTGAGGCACTTCATCGTATTGCGACAATCGCTTCTGGTAGTTTAGATTCTTTACCACATAATGGAGCAGTTATTACTGTACTGGCAGTTATAGGATTAACACATAAAGATGCCTACAAGCATATATTTTTTGTCTCAGTAATTGGACCTCTTGTAGCAGCAATTCCAGCATTAATTACTGCGATTTTAATTTATTCGTAAACACCAATAATAAACAGTAGGAGATGAACAAACATGAAAGTCTCACTTTTCGCAACATGTTTAGTAGATATGTTTCAAACAAATGTGGGCAAAGCAACTGTAGAACTACTAGAACATCTTGGCTGTGAAGTCCTATTTCCAAAAGGACAAATTTGTTGCGGTCAGCCTGCCTACAACTCTGGCTATGTTAAAGAAGCAAAGGAAGCAATGAAAAACATGATCACAGCATTTTATGATGCTGAGTATATCGTCTGCCCTTCTGGCTCTTGCGCTTATATGTTTCGAGAATATGAAAAAGTTTTTGCAGACGATGCTCAATGGTCGGCTCGTGCAAAAAAATTGGCTGACAAAACTTATGAATTAACACAATTTATCGTAGAGGTTCTTGGCATTACAGATGTGGGTGCTAGCTTCAACGGAAATGTGACCTATCATATGTCCTGCCATATGACTCGTCTACTCGGTGTGAAAAGCCCGCCTTTAACATTACTAAACAACGTGAAAGGCTTGACGTA
This sequence comes from Lysinibacillus sp. NPDC093688, assembly GCF_050280145.1. Lineage (NCBI taxonomy): Bacteria > Bacillati > Bacillota > Bacilli > Caryophanales > Bacillaceae > Lysinibacillus > Lysinibacillus sp. NPDC093688. The sequence goes on along the minus strand of NZ_JBNNUX010000025.1, from coordinate 18,668 downwards.
TACAGAGCTACCTAACAAAACAACTTGCTGTGGTTTCGGTGGTACATTCTCTGTAAAAATGACACCTATTTCCGAGCAAATGGTTGATGAAAAGGTGCAGCACATTATTGAAACAGGTGCCGCTTATTTAGTTGGCGCGGATGAAGGCTGCTTAATGAATATTCGCGGTCGTGCTGAACGATTAGGTGCACATGTACAAGTACTTCATATAGCTGAAATTTTAAATTCTCGAAAAGCGGAGGTGCGTGCATAATGCCAATGAAGGTCGGCAATGAATCTTTTAATAATCGTGTTGGAGAAGGCATTCAAAATACCTTTATGCGTAGTGCCGTTTCAGGAGCACAAGACCGATTAGAAACAAATCGTCAATTGGCTACCGAGGAGCTTGGCAATTGGGAGGAATGGCGGTCACTTGGTGAAGAGATTCGTCAGCATGTACTTGCAAACCTAGATTATTATTTAACACAGCTAAGTGAGCAGGTCGCTGCACGTGGAGGTCATGTTTTCTTTGCCGCTACTGCGGAAGAAGCACAAGTCTATATCGCTGATGTCGCCAATAAAAAGCAGGCCAAAAAAATCGTTAAATCAAAGTCAATGGTAACAGAAGAAATTGACTTAAATTATTATTTAGAGGAGCATGTTGGCTGCCGTGTTATCGAAACTGATTTAGGAGAATACATTTTACAGCTCGACAACGATTTACCTTCACATATCGTGGCACCCGCTTTACACCGTAAGAAAGAACAGGTACAAGAAAGTTTCCAACATCATCACCAGTATGAAGGCTCTGAACGTCCTGAGGAACTAACAAAGCATGCACGGAAAATGTTACGTGATGATTATTTAACTGCGGATATTGGAATTACAGGATGTAACTTTGCAGTAGCCGAAACTGGCTCTGTTTGCATCGTAACAAATGAAGGAAATGCTGATTTATCGACAGCATTACCAAAAACACAAATTACTGTAATGGGTATGGAGAGACTTGTTCCAACGTTTGAAGAGCTAGAAGTACTAGTTAATATGCTAACAAGAAGTGCAGTAGGTCAAAAACTGCCTAGTTACGTAACTGTATTAAGCGGTCCTCGTCAAGAGGGTGATGTAGACGGCCCAGAAGAATTCCATTTAGTCATTGTTGATAATGGGCGGTCAGAAATTTTAGGTAGTGAATTCCAAGCCATTTTACAATGTATTCGTTGTGGTGCTTGCGCTAATATTTGTCCTGTTTATCGTCATGTAGGTGGTCATTCATACGGTTCAATTTACTCTGGACCAGTTGGGGCAGTCTTATCTCCATTACTTGGTGGTTATGATGAATATAAGGAACTACCATTTGCTTCAACACTTTGTGGGGCTTGTACTGATGTTTGTCCAGTAAAAATTCCGTTGCACGAGTTACTTCATAAGCATCGACAAACAATTGTGGAAAAGGAAGGTCGTGCTCCCGTATCAGAACGCTTCCTTATGTCTATTTTCGGTATTGGTTCCTCATCAAGTGGTATGTATAAATTCGGTTCTAAAGTTGCATCGAGTGTTTTAAAGCCATTAACAAAAAATGATCAACTATCAAAAGGCATTGGCCCATTAAAAAATTGGACAGATATTCGAGAATTCCCTGCACCTAAAAAAGAGCGCTTCCGTGACTGGTTCGAAAATCGACAAAAAGGAGATGATTAAGGAATGGTAGGCACAATTCAAAATCGCGAGACATTTATTCGTCAATTATCTTCTAGACTTCAACGTTCATCTATACCAACACATGTGGAGCGTCCTCAATGGCGATATACACCGCAGCATAAAACATTACAAAATTTATCTCAGGATGAGCTATTGGGCGTCTTACAAAAACAATGCACACGCATCAATACGAACTGCGTCGTGACATCTACTGCTGATTTAGCTACGACACTGGAAAAAGTCATTGTCGATTATAATGGTGGTCCAATTATGACTTGGCAGGATGAACGATTTGACGCTTATGGTTTGACAGCACTGTTTTCAGACACATTACCTAAGAAACAAATCGAGCTGCACACGTGGGATCCGACAATTGGCAAGGACAATATAACACTAGTAGAGAAAGCAAATATCGGAATTACAATAAGTGATATCACACTGGCGGAATCCGGTACAGCTGTACTTTTTAGCAATCCAAATCACGGTCGGACTGTTAGTTTCTTACCTACCAAATCCATCATTTTAATGCCAAAAAGTTCAATAGTACCTCGAATGACGCAGGCAGCTGTACAAATTCGAGAGCGTCTACAAAAAGGAGAAACTCTCGCCTCTTGCGTTAACTTTATTTCCGGACCTAGTAACTCTGCTGATATTGAAATGATTTTAGTTGTCGGTGTTCACGGCCCTATGTACATGACCTACATTATTATTGATGATTTATAGGAAAAAGAGGCGTATCGTTTTACGCCTCTTTTTATTGTTGTTGAAATGAAATTAAGGGCGTGATATTAAATAAAGTATGGCTCTTCGGCAAAGCGAGTGGTTGATTTCCGTTCCGACTGAGCGCTTTCCTGGGGGCGTCCGCAGGAAAGCGAGTAGCCCGTAGCGGAAATCAGCCTCTTCGAATATATAAAAATGGTTAATCAACACATCTGGTTTTTCACTTCACTTCAAAATATGTTTGACTATGACCGTTCATTGTTTTTTCAACATGTAAAACTGCAGGCATTGTAGCTTTTAATTCTGCAACGTGTGAAATGACGCCAATCATGCGTCCAGAATCTTGTAAATCAATAAGCGTATCAATCGCCTTATTCAACGCTTCTTCATCAAGTGAACCAAAGCCCTCATCAATAAACATTGTTTCAATACGGATATTGCCTTGAAAGTTTTGAATGACATCTGCCATACCAAGAGCAAGACTTAGAGACGCATTAAACTTTTCTCCCCCCGATAATGTTTTCACATCACGTAATTGGTCTGTATAGGCATCATACACATCTAGTCCAAGCCCACTTTGCTTAGCATGCTTTTCTAAACGATCTGAACGTCGTAGCTCAAATTGACCGTTGGATAAATGATAAAGCCGGACATTTGCTGCCTCTGTAATTTTATCTAAATAGTTAATTTGAATATAACGCTCAAAGGACAGCTTTTTCGCATTTTGTCCATTTAACATTGCATAAAGTTCCTTCACTCGTCCCGCTTCTTTTTCAAGTAAGCGTATCTCCAGCTCCGCTTCTTCTACTTTTTCGATAAAGTCTGCGCAAGCTTTCGCAAATCCTTCCATCTGCTGCAATACTTTAAAAGCTTCCTCATAGGTTACACGAAGCACCTCTAACTTTTCTTCCATTGCCGTTAAATCCTGTTTCTCTTGTCCTTTAAGGTGCTTCGCTCCCTCAGTAATTTGCACCTGTAAAGTGTGGATTTGCATTGCATAATCACTGCAAGCCTTCCGTAAAGCTTCTATTTGCAACATGCTACGCTTCCCAGTAGCAAATTCTTCATAGCTTTCAAAGCCGGCTTCCTTCATACTTACTGAAAATTGCTCGCGCTTTTCATCCATTTTCAGCTTTAACTCCTCAAAAGCCTGTTTCGCTATTTCGACAGTCATTCTAGCATTATTTGCTGCTTCCTTGGCAGATTGCAGACCTTGCTGGCTGACAGTCCACGCAGTTTGTAAGGAAACCTTTTGGGAACCTATATTAGCAATCTCCTGCTTCAATGCATGTAGCGTCATAAGATTTTCTGGAATATGTCTTTGCTGTTCTTCTACAACTGCTTGTTGTTTAGTCAATTCCTTCGTCTTTTCAGCTAAATATTGCTCTAGTTTTAATTGCTTTTCTTGTAGCTGCTCCATTCGTGCACGATGATCCTTTTGCTGCATGCGAACATCAGACAATTTATTGCTCACTACTTTTAAGATTATAATTTGTTGCTCTACATTTTGTAAGGAAGCTACAATTTGTGCTTGATTCGATGGATCTATCTCATTCGTCTCTACTTGTTCTAATGCCTCTTGTAGAAGATGCTTTGTAGAATTTAATAAAGCTTCTTTCTCTAAAAACTTGCGCTCATCATTAGTAGCCTTTACTCGTAAAGCTTCCACCTGTGCTAATTCTATCATCTCTAATTGCTCACGATGTGTTTCGAGATGTGATGTACTACCGCAAACTGGGCAAGGCTCTCCATCCTTAAGCTGTTGTGCTAAAATACTTGCCTGACTCGCAATCCATTGCTGCTCCAGCTTTTGAAGAGCTTGCTTACTTTCTTGATAGTGGACATTAGTCGTCGCTACATCCTGCTCTGCCGTTTCAACTGCTCTAGTGTATTTTTCAACTTGTGCTAGGTATGATACTTGCTCTTTTAGCTTCGGTAGCTGTTCTAAAAAACCCTCATATGGCTCAAGTTGTTTTTCATATTGTTCAATTGTTTTTGATAGATGCAGAACTTGCATTTGTCCTGTTTCTACGATTTTACTATTATCGTCTACTGCTAGCTTTGCTGTAGCAACATATTGTTCAGCTATTTGCAGTTGCTGAAGATTATACTCATACGCCTCGAAAGTTGGTAATAATGCTTGCAGCTGCAACTCCTGTTGTAGAACGTGTTGACGTTCAGGCTCTTTCGCCTCTTCAACATTAAACTTTTCTTGTGCTATTTGTAACTGAGCGTCCGCGTTCTGCTGCTCCGTCACTGCTTGCTGACAGGATTGTTCTTTTCGATTTTGCTCAGCACGTATATCGATGCATTGCTGTTCAAGTATTACAAGACGTTCTGCCTTCTCTGCTAATGCAATTTCACGTTCTTTTGCGCTATATACATCTTGCTCTTGAAGCAATGCTTGCAGACGGTTCTGACGATTCGTTTGCTCATCAAATTGCTCATTCAATGTTTTCGCCATACTATAAAACTCTTGCTCTTTTTGATGATGCGCATAAGCTTCTTTATAGCGCTGCTGTTCCAATTGTATACATTCAGTATAGTAGGTCTGTTCTTCTTCCAGAGCCTTCTTTAGCTGATGCATATTTTCGGTATTGTTAGTAATGCAAGTAAATAAAGAGGACGAACGCTGTGCCAAAGCCCCCGCAATTTGGCCAAGAAGATGCTCCTTTAATTGTTTCGCACGCAGTAGATCACTTTCCGCTTCTTTTCGTTTCGCATCAAGTCTTTTTGTCATAGCACCAAAACGGTCTGTTTTAAAAATCTTGCGCAAAATAACTTCTTTATTCGTAGAATCTGAGGTTAATAGCTTACGAAATTCACCTTGTGGCAGCATAACAATTTGACTAAACTGATCCTTTGTGAGACCTATTATTTCCTGTAGTTTTTTATCTACCTCAAGTGTTTGCTGCTTTTCTACAATACTATAATCAAGTGTGTCTCCTTTGATTTCAGCCAGTTCTATTTTCTTACCAGTAACACTTTTGTTCTTTTCTTTAATATGACCTGGCTGACGTACTATTTGATAGACCTTATCATGCATTTCAAAAACAAGTTCCACGGCAGTATTCACATCATCATCTGCAAACCCGCTTCGTAGCATAGCAGTATCCTGACGATCTTCACCGCTACCTGATCCGTAAAGTGCATAGCATATAGCATCAAAAATCGTCGTTTTCCCTGCACCTGTTTTTCCGGAAATCGCAAATAGACGATGTTCACCTAACTGTTGAAAATCAATAACCTCTGTATTTTTATATGGACCGAATGCAGTAATCGTTAACTTTAAAGGCTTCATTTTACTGTCTCTCGCTCCTCATCTAATAATTCTTGCAGCATCTCTGTAAATAGACGCTCTGTATCTTGATCTGGCTGTACGCCAATAATATCTGTAAAAAATGATCGGAATAAATCGATGTCTTCTATCTTCTCCGCCTCAACCGCTTGAATTTCTTGTGATACTTCTTGGCGTATTACTTTACGTTCAACATGCATCGCATGAGGAAATACTGTACGAATACGTTCCATCGGCGAAGTTACTGGCGTAGTATCTGTTAAGCGTACAAATACATAATCATCACTTGGTGGTAATTGCAATAAATCATCCATTAAACCCTCTACCACACGTAAATCTCGTCTCGGTATAAGCTTTCGCTTCGTCACAGTTATTTCTCCCTGTGCATCTAGCTCAACAATTAAAAAGCCCTTCTCATGTAAGTGCTCAGATAATGAATACTTCAATGGAGAACCAGCATATCGAATCGTTTCATTCAACACAAAATGGGCTTTATGCAAATGTCCAAGTGCAGTGTAATGAAAAGGCTTAAACAACGCTGCATTTACGCAATCTGAGCCTCCTATTGATAAAGGTCGCTCTGATTCACTCGTATTTGCTTCCTCTTCTCCATACTTCGTCACAAAGGCATGTCCAACAAAAACGTTACGTTTTGTAGAATCTAAACTTTGCCCAATATATTCAATAATTTTTTCCATCGCCTCTTGATGAGAACGAATGGAATCATCCTCTAAAATTGTCCGTACTGAAGCTGGCTCTGCATATGGTACGAGATGAAAATGTACTTCGCCATACTCATCATGTAAAACGATTGGTGCATGGTCTTTCGTAAACTGGCCTTTAATATGTAATCCACTATCACTCATTAAACTACTGCCAAAGTTCAATCGACCTGCACTATCATGGTTCCCGGCAACTGCTAACACAGGGATTTTTTTATCAAGAACAATTTCCGCCAAAATATCATTTAGTAAATTCACTGCCTCAATCGGAGGCATCGAACGGTCATATAAATCACCTGCTATAACGATAACATCCGGTTTCTCTTCATCTATAGCTAGCTTAAATTGCTGTAAAATATAATGTTGATCCTCGGTCATGTAGACGCCTTGTACAAGCTTCCCTAAATGCCAATCTGCTGTATGAAATATTTTCATTCTGTGCGCCTCCTGTCTATTTCATTTTATCATGGCTACTGTATTGTTTGTTTTTCCTTTTATTAGTTTGAAAAATATAATAAAGCTCCACGTCGTAACTTGTGGAGCTGAGGTGTCAGGGGGATCCGTCGTTTCGGCGATTGTTTCCGTCACTTCGACGATTCTTTCCGTCGCCTTTGTTTTCGAAATACGTTCAACAAAAAAAGAGCATCCTTGTCGAATGCCCTGTTACATTAAAACGATTCTTTCACTCTTACCTTCTCCATAAAAGCGGCGTCACTCAGTCGTGTGTTGTTGTCGTTGTTGTTGCTGTCGCTTCGCTTTCGCACAGTTAAAACCTTGTTGCTGTCGCTTCGCTTTCGCACAGTTAAAACCTTGTTGCTGTCGCTTCGCTTTCGCACAGTTAAAACCTTGTTGCTGTCACTTCGCTTTCGCACAAATAAATTGCCACAGGACGTAGCGTTCTTGAGTCCCTTATTTCAGCGGGTGTTTGGAAACCCGCTGAAATAAGTTACATCAAGAGCCTAAAATGCCCAGCTACCTTTGCGGAAAATTGGCTCTACAGTTCCATCTGGTAAAATACCGTCGATGTCCATCTCACCGCTGCCAATCATAAAGTCCTCATGTGTTACTGAAATATTTGCACCTAACGCTTCAAGCTGACCTTTTTCTAAATCTCTTCCACCCTCTAAGCAAGTTGGATAAGCTTCACCAATCGCTAAATGGTTCGATGCATTTTCATCAAACAATGTATTAAAATATAAAATTCCCGATGCTGAAATTGGTGATTCATGTGGTACAAGTGCTACCTCGCCTAAATAGCAAGAGCCTTCATCCACATTCATAAGCTCCTGTAATAAATCAAGGCCTACCTGTGCTTCAGCCTGAACAATTTTTCCTTCTTCGAATGTTAGTTTAAAGCCATCGATAATATTCCCTTGATAAGCTAATGGTTTTGTATTGCTTACATAGCCATTAACACCTTGTTTCATCGGTAATGTATAAACCTCTTCTGTCGGCATATTAGCAATAAAGATCGTATCCTCTGGCGTTTTACTACCTCCAGTAAGCCATTTATGCTGTGGCGCTAATGCAATTGTTAAATCAGTACCTGGCGCTGTATAGTGAAGCTTCGCATATTTTTTATTGTTCAGTAGAGCCGCACGAGATTCTAAATTTGTTACGTGTTCATGCCATTTTTCAACAGCATTGCCGTCACCGATACGAACAGTTTTAAATATAGCCTCCCATAATGCTGGTACTTGTTCCTCAGCTACTAAGTTCGGGAACACCTTCGAAGCCCACTTTGGCGAAGGAACGGCTACAATCGACCAAGCGATTAAGTCCTTCATGACAGCGTTACGATAGTTTCTTAGAGCAGCTCCTGATACCTTTTGATGGGTAGCTAGACGGTCTGCTGAAATACCTGTTAATTTATCAGGGTCTGCAGCATCAATCAATAATATTGCGCCTTTACGTTCGATTACCTCATCACGCATTTTAACTACCCATTCTGGGAAACGATTAAATTCTTCATCTGAGGCATGTTCAAAGTAAGCACGATCCATTTCATCATCTGATAAGTTAACATGAACACGTCCTGCCCCAGCCTTATAGGCCTCTTTCACAACTAAACGGGCGAAATCCAATGCATCGACTGATGTATTGATTAATAAATATTGCCCTGGTTGAATATTGACACCGACTTTTACCGCAAGTTCTGCATATGCTTGTAATTTTTCTTCAAAAGTCATATTATTTACCTCGCTTTTGTCCAATTGTTTTTGAATTGCCCTCCACTAGCTTGCCTTCATGCCATACTTTTTGCACAGGTTTTCCAGAAATTTCTCTAGTCCATTTTTTATACGTTTTTTCATCACGATATGATAATAACGTTAATACTTCCCCATCTGCTCCAGCACGACCTGTACGACCTGAACGATGTAAATACTGCTCAATTGTTCTTGGAACATCGACATGAATAACATGTGTTAAACCTGCAATATCTAAACCACGTGCTGCAATATCTGTAGCAATTAAAATACGCGCTTCTCCTTTACGGAATGCATCTAACGTCTTTTTACGTTCTTCTTTTTTCATGTCAGAATGTAATGTCACAATCGGTGCCGCACGGTATTGTAATTTCGTTTCCTTCATCAGCAATTGATCTATATTGTTGACGAAAGCTAGTGCACGTAAACCTTCAGTATGTGATAGTCGGCGTAGGAAATCAGTTTTATCTCGCTCCTCGACTTTCAAGAAAGAGTGTACAACTTTACCAACCTTTAACATATCCTCAGGTTTAATTTTGAAGCGTACTGGCTCGAACATCATGCGACTAGCTACTAATTCAATTTCCTCCGTAATAGTTGCTGAAACAACAACTATTTGTCGCCCAAATGCTGAACCTTCGATAAAGGATTTTACTACGACACGATATTCACGACTAAGTAACTGATCACATTCATCTAAAATAACTGTTTCAATTTCTTTTAGCTTTAATTTTCCAGCACGAGCTAATTCATTTAATCGGCCTGGTGTTCCTACAACTATCGTCGGTTTTTTCTTTAACTTTTCGATTTGACGTGCGGAGTTTGCACCACCAATTAGTTGTTGAACCGTAATATCAGAACCTGCTGTCCATTCACGGATAACTTCTACAATTTGCATTGCTAGCTCCTGTGATGGGGCTACGATAAGTCCTTGTGTTTGTTTTTTTGAACCGTTTACTTTATTTAGTAAAGGAAGTACATAAGCTAATGTCTTCCCCGATCCTGTCGGAGATTCGGCTACAATATCTTTGCCCTCAAGCATCGCTGGAATCATTTCTTCTTGAATTTTCATTGGCTCTTCAAATTTCCATTTTGCTTGCAAATCTTCATTTAATAAATTTATTACTGACATGTAATTTCCCACCTTCTATCTACTTGACACTAGTTTAACACACTAATCATTTTCCTACTTCATATGTACATTAACCATTTTATAATCGTTTCAATAATCTCACCTAACGAATTTTGGGGTGGAAGTTCTTCCTGCACAATAATGCGAAAAAAATCTGCACGATTCGCACGGGATTTGTAAGCCTTCAAGCCCTCAAAGACACCGAAGTTTCTTTGAAGGTTTACAGCTTACCCGCGAAGAGCGAGCAGATTTTTATTTGGTTGATTCAATTGTTAATCTACTATTTCATAGCCACATGCTTCTATAGCACGTTCTGCTAAAACAATTAATGAGTCGATATATGTGTCACTTAATTTTAAATCTCGATTGACGATAGATAATTCTGTACATCCTAATACGATACGATCACAATTAAGTGCAAGCATTGCCTCTTCTATCGGTTGCCAATCTTCTCGAGAGACATCTTTCCCAGCCTTTACGTAATCATAAATAATTGACATGACTTTTTCTTTCATCACATCGTCTGGGACAACTGGTGTGATACCAAATTCCTCTAACGCATCTTGATACATGCGTGAAGTTAATGTACCCGTTGTCGCTAAAATACCTACACGCTCTGCCCCTAAATCAGAGGCACGCTTTGCTGTTTCCCTTATCATATGTAATACGGGAACTGGAGAACCTTCAGCAATCTCATCATAAAAGGTATGTGCTGTATTACATGGAATAGCAATCACATCTGCTCCAACAGAAGCAAGCTTTTTAGCATCTTCGACTATTACTGGTACAGGATTTTCCTTTGTACTATCTAAAATAAAGGCAGTACGATCAGGGATATTCGTATCATTATCAATGATTGTATGTAGATGTTCCTGATCCTTCGTTGCCTTCGTACGTCTTACAATCATTTCACCGATAAACATCGTTGCAAGTGGACCTACGCCACCTATTATACCTAAAGTTTGTTTTTTCATTAGTTTGACAGACCTTTGTTGTTAAAATATTTCTTATATTTGCGATAAAAGCTTAAATTATCTAGCGTTATATTCAACCAACGCTTTGCATTCATATCTTTATAATTAAAGATGGAATCCGTAGCCATTCCTTGGCGAATAAGGCTCTTCGCTTCAATTACTAGCTGTTCATTTTGTACATATTTAAAAAGTACACCATTTGGCACAATCGTCCAAAGATGCTTATTCTGAACATAAGTTAGCTGTTGCTTGCTTCCTCGAATAAAATCATCCGCAACATATTGCATTAAATTATAGCCACTAGCTGTCACATAATAATTGGAAAGTTCATTATGTAATTCAATACTTAATAACTTATATTGACCGTCACGTTCATCATACTTCATATCAAACGTGATAAATCCTTGGAATCGAATCTCCTCTAGAAACAATTTCACGCGATCCATTAAGTCTTGATCATATGCTGTCATTATGGCTACATAGCGACCAATTCCCTCTGGAGAATGCTCCTCTAAAATCGGGTTACCTACAGAAAGCAGCTTTACCTTATTGTCTTGCCCAACATAAGCATTGACGACGCACATATGAGCATCTTCGCCTGGAATGTAGTGCTGTACCATTATGTCATCTCGGTATATAGATTCCTTATAAATGGCGTGGAAAATGGCTTCCTTTTCGTCGTTATCTTTTGCAACATACACTTTTTTCTTGCCTATAAAAGTACATGCAGCATACTTTGTCATATTCAGTGGTTTAATGACAACTGGATATTCGAAAGGGATGTCAAATTCCTCATAGTCATTGACAGTGCAAACATGCATTGACGGATAGTGAAAGCCGAACTTCGCACAAAGTTCATACATGCTCTCGCGTGTTAATAACTCTTGAGCAAGGTTTGCATCCACATAAGGAACCTCAAAATACTCTGCTAGTTCCTCTTTATGTTGCACAATTCTTTTTACGTAAAATTCATCGCACGCTAATAAAAGCAATTTTTTACCTGTAAATTCCTCTGCAATGGCCTTTAACGCCACGACAAAACGATCTTCAATATGGAGTCTTGGAACTTCACGAAATGTTAATAAATCACTCTGCTGTATTTTCTCCATATTCGTATGATTTAATGCAAGTGGTTTAACGCCATAGGACTCGTAAAATGCTCTTGCCATGCCGTAAGCATTCATTTCATCTCCTAATAAAATCGGTAAAAAAGCGTGTTCAATGGCCATTCTGCTCAACTCACTTTAGCTTTTTTTAGGCTTATCACCATAACGTGGGGTTGATTTCCGTTCCGACTGGGAGCTTTGTCGCTGACGCTTCGCTTTCGCGCAGAGCAAAGCTTCCTAGGGGCGTCCGATGAGCCACTTGTGCCAACATGGTTTTCGTCTGTGCGAAAGCGTAGCGACAACAAAACGATGTTGGTCACGAAGACATTATCACAGGATGTGATGCTTTTAACCTTCGTTCCGCTACTTGCCAGGATCTCATCGGTGACGCTGATCCCCAAGGAGTCGCCCTGCCTTCACTTCGATCAACTTATATATAAACAAATGTCACTTTTAGTGTCGAGCCTTTTTTATAAGTGTAACATACTTTCCTTGTACTCCTTATACCTCTTCTTTGAATCATTTATGAACGGCTACAGCTCGTTTACCTAACTCTCTATAACTTTTAAAAAACTGATCCACATTATACGTGACAAAGCCTTTTAATGGGTCCATGACCACTACTTTATCGCCTAGATGCCCATTTAAAACAACAGCATGTAAGTTCATATACGCTTCATGTGGAACTGTTTCCCCTTCATAGATCCAGCCCTTATCTGAATTTATCTTTGGCTTTGATAAATCCAATGTAACCCATGTCACAACAGGGATTCCCTCGCGAACAAGCTGTAAAATTTCGTCCTGCGAGGCACCGCTCTTATTTGTCACTCGTAAGTCTGCCTGTTTATCCGCTATGACTGCCTCTGCTGCTTTGACAATCGGAGCAGCAAAGACATACATTCCATGTGCTTTATCACGAGGATTACCTGCAAAAGCCTGCTCTGGATTTGGACCAAATCGTTGTCCGTCGACAGTACTTATTGTTTGCTTTGGTAAGTAGTGATCAGCCATTTCCAGCTTCGTCACATCTAGCCCATAATAATTTAATACAGCTGTTAACGATGTTATTTCACAGCCATGTGGAAGTTCTGGATTTTGCATAACAACTGGTACATCTAGCTCCTGCTCGTCCCTTGAAAAATGCGTTTGCAATCGATAATATGGCTTCGTCACATCATATGTAAAATGTTCGATTGTCGTATAGCCATCGTTTTTCGTACTATTTTCAAGTGTAGTTGCAGCAATAGCATATTCCCGTCCCTCTTTAAGTTTCGAAAATGTCGCTTCGCCCTCTTCAGAGCCAACCGCATCCTCCACTACCTCACCTGTCTTTACATCTGTAGCAGTTATATAAAGGTTAGGTATTGGTGCACCACTATTAAACTCTACCGTTAACACAGTTAACCCATTATTTTGCGTTTCCTGCTGAGAAAACGAATTGCAACTCGAAAGTAGCATGATGATCATAATACCTATTAGTAAAAGGCGTTTATACCTCGTCCACAAGACAAATTCCGCTCCTATCTTGTTTGAAGACAATAACTTCAATTCTATTATTTCAATTTGTCGTAGACTCTATTATACGCTAATTTCATAGACGTTCCTATTTTAACCTCTTTCAGCAGATGTTTTCTGTAGCGAAAGCGAAGCGGCAGCTACAAATGTTTTATGTAGCGACAGGTACAGGTGTCTAAGTATACGCGCAAAAAGCAAAAAACATCTACTTGCCTAAAGCCTCCGACGGAAGTCATGGAATTAGACCTAGGCATCGTTGATTTTCATTCACCCTTTACATATGGCGTTATTGCCCAATCAAGGTATTATTGGTTTTGCTACTTTCCAGTTTCACTTTTACACACTTAGTTTACTGTGCTGCTTACGCTCGGTCGTAATGTATGCTTCAAAACCTTACCAGAAGCATTACGTGGTAATTCAGTTAAAAATTCAATTTCATGTGGTACTTTATATTTTGCAAGCTGCGTCCGACAATAAGCCAATATCGCCTCTTCATCGGAAGAATCCCCTTCCTTCAATACGACAAATGCTTTCGGAACTTCACCATATACTTCATGTGGTAAACCTACAACGGCAGCCTCTAAAATTTCTGGCAGTTGATATAAAACCTCTTCTATCTCGATAGGATAAATATTTTCGCCACCTCGAATGATCATATCCTTTTTACGATCTACAATATAGAGATAGCCTTCTTTATCAAAACGTCCTAAATCTCCTGAATAGAGCCAGCCATCTTTAATTGCTCTAGCTGTTTCTTCAGGATTACGTAAATAGCCTTTCATGACCTGTGGTCCTTTGACACATATTTCTCCTACCGCACCCGTTGGCACAGTTTCACCAAAGCTATCAACAACACGGACCTCTGTTTGTGCTAATGGTTTTCCTACTGATCCAATCTTCGTCAATGCATCTGCATCTAAAAGAGAAGAGGCCGCAGGAGTATTTTCTGTTTGTCCATACAGGTTTTGTACTTTCACTTTAGGAAATGTCTCTTTCACTTGCTTAACAAGCTCATAAGGCATCGGTGCCGCCCCGTAACATAATAAACGTAAATTTTTATATGCATGTTCCTTAAAGTTAGGTGTGTTTAAAATTATTGTATACATTGCCGGAACACCAAAGAATATTGTCGCAGCAGTAGTGGCGAGCTGTTCTAATGTATTTGACGAAGAAAACGCCTCTTCTATAACTATCGTACCGCCTTTATAAAACATCGGCATCGCAAATACATGAAGACCAGCACAATGAAATAAAGGCGTACAAATAAACATGCGATCCTCATTGGTCATATCCATTGATGACGACCATATATCCGCAGTTGAAACAATATTTTGATGAGTTAGCATTACTCCTTTTGGTTTTCCCGTCGTACCGGAAGTATACATAACAACAGCAGTATCATGAGGCTCCAATTTGATAGCTTTTCTTTGACCTGGATATGTTTTAATAATGTCTGTCATTTCATTGAGCCCTACAATAAGTTGAAACGGATATGCAATAGTTGTGAGTACATCCTCTAACCTTTCATCATAAATAAGTCCTTTAGCCTCTGAATGATTAAAAATATATTCGACCTCTGGAGCTGCTAATTTTGTATTAATGGGCATGACAACGTAGCCCGCTAACTGAACACCGATAGAAGCAATTAAAAACAAATCTGAATTGAGCGTATATAATGCAATTACATCATCTTTTTCAAAGCCTTGCTCTTGTAAGTACGCTGCGAATTTTTCTGCACTTTTATAAAATTCACTATAGGATAGCTCTGTCCCATCGTATATCGTTGCAATCCCTTTTGGTTGCTGCATAGCATAGTTTTGTAGAATGTCTGTCATTAACATCGTCATCATAAGCCCCCCAAATCATAAATTCATTACCCTTACACTGTACTGAGAAAATTCAGAAAATTACAATTACATTTTATCAATCTATGAAAAGGTTGGCAATTTTTCTTCACATAAAAATATGTAATTCAGAGCGAAAGCTTGGAAAGCTCCCAGTCGGAACGGAAATTTGCTCCACGTTATAGTGATGGACCTAAATATAACCAATATGCAACTAAATATATTTATACATTTTACTTTTCTATCAATTTCTGTTAGGTGTATGATATTTGTATAATGTTTAACTTCTTTCAGCAAATGTTTTATGTAGCGAAAGCAACGCGTCAGCTACAAGTGTTTTGGTGGCGAAAGCGTAGCGTCAGCTACAGATATTTTATGTACCGAAAGCGTAGCGACAGGTACAGGTGTTTGGACACCTGCTGAAATAGAGGAACTCAGGCTAAGAACTTCACATCCTGTGAAAACGCCTGAGTGACCAACATCGTGTTTGCCCAAAGCCTCCGGCGGATGTCACGCAATTATACCGAGGCATAATTGATTTTAAGAAAGGCCTGATTAAAATGCTGTACGCACTTTTAGGAGATTTACATTCTAATATAGAAGATACAAAAGCAGTTCTAACCCATATTCAGCACACTGCGAAAGATGCAAAGGTATTGGGATTAGGTGATTTATACGAATGTACTGTAAGTAAGAAAAAGGCACAAACAATGTCGGGTTTACCTCTTCAAAAAGCTGCAATTGTGGAAAATGATTTTGAAAATTTGCTAACATTCCCCTCTATTCGTGGCAATCAAGAGGAGCGAATTACGCGTGTAACTGGCATCGAACGTTTTACAAACCTACCTGAAACAATGGAGATTGATGGTGCTACACTTATGCATGGCCATCAATTTCAATGGAGTGTGACGTGGCAACCAACATTTCCGCCATTCAAAAAATCGCTTCTTTTCTTCGGACATAGTCATGAATCAGGTCTTTATCATCGCAATAAAAAGTTACGTATTCGTATTCGCTTTGGTCAACCAATCGCATTACAAGAAAAGCAGTACGGCATCAATGTTGGATCAGTTGTCGATCACCGTGAATGGTGTCTCTACGATAGTCAAAAACGAACAGTAACATTTATGTGCGCTCCGTCTGTTGAGAATGTGTGATTATTTTTCATAAGGAAAGCCTCACTCTGCAGTTTCCTGATATACATAGCACTCACAAAAAACGCTAAAGTCGACTTCGACCCTAGCGTTTTTTAGCTCCGTGTTCAAACTAGCAGTTTTCGCAATCCTTTAAAGCATCAAGTAATTTTTCCATATCACAAATACGATCGCACATAGTTTGAATCATATTTCGAAGGATTGGTATTAATTCCTGGCAAATACAGAACCTTAAAACATTTTGTGCTAGTCGAACGCCTCCCTGATGATGAACAATCATTTCTCGAAGAAAGTTTATATTAATATTGTTAGAAACTGGTGGTAAACTCATTGATTGGAACATAGCCCCGGTAATTTCTTTGTATGCACACATATATTCGTACAATTCACATTCCGAATTTTGTACGATACAGCATCTATTTTGTATCGCTTCCAGACATTCAACAGTTTCCGTACTTGTTGCTATTATTTCTAAGGCGAGATTTTGTACTAGTATATTAGTGGTATATCGCAAAACATTTTCCGACATTTTAATAGCAGCTACTTGATGCGGTAATATTTGCTTAATAAAATTATCTGAAATACTACAGGTAATTGTCACATAGGTCATGCCCTGCATCATTTTATTGAGGATCCTTTCGTATTCCTCTAAATATGCCTTTGTTACATTACTAAGTAAAATTGTTTTAGTCATTAGACACACTCCTTTCAGAGTAATATATGTCCGATAGGTTGTTGTGCGGTAGACAATTGTACCAAATGATCTTTATTGTTTCGAAATAGCAGTTGAAGTTATTTTTAAGTTCTAAACGATTAATCTTTTTTATATGTATCCAAGCATTTTTGACAAATACATTGCTCTTTTGGTACCGCTTCAAGAATTTCTTTAGGAAAACTTTCTGTCATACACCAGCAATCCTTTTGCCCCTTTACTACCCCACAATGATTTTCTTGCCCACATAACGGACAACGTTTTTCTTTCATTCGTCCACCTCCTTACATGTGCTTACATTTTATAATAAAGTGAGATTTTAATCAGTGATTTTTTTCTCCCCAATCGGGCTTTAGGCCAACAGATGTTTTTTGCACGAAAGCGTAGTGCTAACGCAGCGGCAGCAACGTGTTTTGTCTGTGCGAAAGCGAAGCGACAGCAAAAGGTTTTGGACTGTGCGAAAGCGAAGCGGCAGCAACAACAGCATGATGTTGGTCACTCAGTCGTTGCCACAGGACGTGGCGTTCTTAGACTGAGTTCCTCTATTTCAGCGGGTATTTGGACATCCGCTGAAATAGTTAAGAGGAGTACGTCATTTCATACTCCTCCCAAAATAACTTATTGATTTTTCCCACGAATCTCTTGCTTTACTTCTTCAACATCTGTATCACTATAGATTCCCGTACCAACCCCACCTCTTTGGGCTAGCAGTTTTTTCACTTCATTGTAAGATAAACCACTTTCCGCATTTTGTCTTTTCACTTCATTAATATTCGTTCCAGCAGAAGTAAACTGAGCTTCGTTATGATCCGTCATGAAAATCCCTACCTTCTATAATTCATCAGGCTGCAATTCGATCAATTCATCGCCTTCTCGTTCTACTTTTTTATTGAGCTCTCTAACCGGTATAGGATCAACCGTTTGCATATCTTCGTGTAAATCGAAAAGACTTATATTATCAGATTCCACCATGTCTGGTTTATCCTTACTTGCTAAGTTCATGAACATCTTTTTTTCATGTGGTATGTTTTCTTTGTCCATCATTGCTCACTCCTTTACCTATAACATGTGCAATGTTGGACAAATCATGTACCTTTCGTTTTCGAGCTTTTATCGATGCGATGATATTCAGATATTTGAATGACCCGAACATGTCTTGTATGCAGCTCATGATACATCCCTCTACTATCTGTAAAGGATATATATTGATCTCGTTCGCTTCGAACTAATGCCTCTGCTTTTTCCTGTGACTCTATATGGATAAATCTCCGTACATAATGCAGTTCATCAAAAAAATAAGTAATTTTAAATTCTTTCATCAATATCTCCTCGATTACTGGATATGGTTTGTTACTGCTTATCATATCCAACTAACTGCAATTGCTATTCTCATGAAAATTATAGGTATTTTCTATATCTACGGCATAACCTATATTAAAGGAATTATTTTGGGCTCATCATCATAACGTGTAGTTGATTTCCGTTCCGACTGGGCGCTTTCCTAGGGGCGTTCGATGAGCCGCTTCGCTTCGCTGCAGGGTCTCGGGCCAACACGATGTTGGTCACGAAGGCGTTATCACAGGATGTGATGGTTTTAGCCTTCGTTC
>NZ_JBNNUX010000024.1:0-74849 GCF_050280145.1 Lysinibacillus sp. NPDC093688 | reverse complement strand
TTGATGTCCAAAATTTTGTTTCGTTCGCCAACTCAAGGTTAGCTACTAAAAACTTTATTGATTACGTTTTGCTTGTTCAGTTTTCAAGGTTCATTAATCTTTTTTAAAGTGTCACCTCTTGGCGACTCACTAATAATATCAAGAATCTAAAACTATGTCAACACTTTCTCAAAAAAAATCAAATAGTTTTTTAAAATCTATTATTCTTCTTCTACATTACTATGTTCAAAGGATTAGTTAGCCTTAAATTCGCATTCATCTCACCACCTATAGAGGTGGACTTCTGTAACCTGACGCTTCGCTTTCGCTACGAAAACACTTGTAACTGCCGTTTCACTTACGTTACATAAAACATTTGCTGAAAGAAGTTAAATATTTTTAAAGAGATCATTTTCTCTATTTGACTTGGTTTTTAAGAGATTCATTTTCTCGTACTTAGCTTTTTACATTAAACGATGAAGTCTTTGTTGATACATTGGTTTATCTCCTAAATAATTTATCAATTGAATTAAAATAAAAAAGGCGAACGCCAATGTTGATGGGTTGCCTTTCAACTATTATAAATTTGTTATTATACGTGAAATATAGAAGGTACGATTTTTATCTAAATCAAATATCTCCCCTGATTGGCTTAATTTAATAAGTGGTCGAGTTGGTGCAAATTTATTTACAAACATCACTTCGCCTTGTTCCAGATTAGATAGTTCAATGATTGTCCCTATAGGAAGGTCAGCAACAATATCTATCAGTGCACGAACTACTTTAATATCAAACTTCCCAAATTCAGATTCATGAATCATCTCTATAACTTTAAAAGAAGATTGCTTTGTTCTATACACTCGCTCACATGTCATTGCATGGAATACATCTGCAACAGCGATAATTTGAGCGAAAGTAGAGATATTAGCGATTTTTTCTCCTTTCGGATAGCCACTACCGTTTAAACGCTCATGGTGCTGGAAAATAGCCTCTTTAATTGTATCCTTTAAGATTGTTACATCTTTGACCATATTATAGCTATAAATCGGATGCTTATAAATTTCATTAAATTCTTGCTCTGTTAAGGTTGTTTTTTTATCGCGGATACGCGGATGAACTTTTGCCATTCCACAATCAGCTAATAATCCTCCAATTGCAACTTGAATCGTAATTCCTTTGTCGTAACCTAATTTTTGTGCAATCACCGAAGAAATCAACGCTGTTGCTACACAATGATGGTACAAATAGTCTTTTGGATTTGAATACTCATTTAGATCAAAAATTATTGAACGATCTTCTAATACCATTTCTAATAATGGCAAAATAATTTTGCGTGCTTTCGCAATATCTACCTTTGCACCAGCTTCCCAATTTTTAAATTCCTTTTTGAATTGTTCAACTGAATTGTCATAAATCTTTCTAAAAGTTGGAATAGGCTCTGTTGGAACAACTAAATCTGTTTCTTTTACTTCTGATTGAGCCTCTACACCTTCTTTGTAAACAGGGACTCTTGAAATATTAAAAGCAAAAAAAACTTGTAAATGCTCATGGGAAATAATCGTGTTTTTAAAAATTACTGGATATTGTGTATTAGCAAAAATATCTTCAGAAATTACTTTACCAACGCGTAACTCTGAAATTGGGACATGTATAGTTTCCACGCAATTAACTCCTCTTCACTATTTCACTTGGATAAATATAAGGATCAATTATGCCTCGGCATAATTGCGTCCGGAATCGGCTTTGTGCTTACACAAAGAACTCCTTACCGATTCTGTGACATCCGCCGGAGGCTTTGGGCCAACGTGATGTTGGTCACTCAGTCGTTGCCACAGGACGTGGCGTTCTTAGACTGAGTTCCTCTGTTCAGTGGGTGTTTGGACACCCACTGAAAGGAGTTAAACTTATTTTATCATGGAATTCAAAATAATTACTTATTTTTCATATTTTATGATAAAAAAACCGATGAACGGCAAACATTAGCTGTCGTCATCGGTCTTTTTATTATTCCTCTACTTGGTCATTTTCTTCGATTGACTCTTCTTCGATCGATTCTTCTTCTTTTTCAACCTTCGCTACAGTTGCAACAAGCTCTTCATCGCCTAAACGAATTAAACGAACTCCCTGTGTACTACGACCAATTAATGAAATATCATTCACATCCATACGGATTAGCATGCCGTTAATTGTGATCAGCATTAAATCTTCTGAACCATCAACCGTTTTTACAGCTACCATTGGACCGTTTTTATCAGTGATTTGAATTGTTTTTAATCCAACACCACCACGGCTCTGTAAACGATATTCCTCTTCTGACGTACGTTTACCGTAACCTTTTGCTGTAACAACTAAAATTTCCTGTCCTGGTTCAACGATTTCCATACCAACTACTTCGTCACCATCACGTAGCTTAATACCTCGTACACCACCTGCAGTACGACCCATTGAACGAATATCATCCTCTTGGAAACGTACAAGCATTCCATCACGAGTACCGATAATCACTTGTTTCTCGCCATCTGTTAAACGAACAGAAATGAGATCATCATCTTCTCGCAAACTTATAGCTATTAAGCCGTTTGTTCGGATATTAGCAAATTGAGATACTGGCGTACGCTTTGTAATACCTGTTTTAGTAGTGAAGATAAAGTATGCATCTTCTTCAAATGAAGCTACACGGATCATTGCTGTTACTTTTTCACCTTTTTCAATATTGAGTAAGTTAACAATCGGTAATCCTTTCGCTGTACGACCAAATTCCGGGATTTCATAACCTTTTGCTCTAAATACTTTCCCTTTTGAAGTGAAGAATAAAATTGTATCGTGTGTAGATGTATTCATAAGATGCTCTACAAAATCATCTTCATTTGTGCCCATCCCTTGTACACCACGACCACCACGTTTTTGACTGCGATATGTATTCGCAGCTAAACGTTTGATATAACCATTATGCGTTAAAGTTACGACTGAATTTTCGACTGGGATTAAATCCTCGTCCTCAATCATTTCTAAACCGCCAGATGTAATTTCAGTACGACGTGTATCATTAAAGCGTTCTTTTAGTTCTAATATTTCAGTACGAATAATATCAACAATTTTAGTCTCATCCGCTAAAATTGCTTTTAATTCAGCAATTAATATTTGAAGCTCTTGGTATTCTGCTTCAATTTTTTCACGCTCTAATCCACTTAAACGAACTAAACGCATATCTAAAATCGCTTGCGCTTGACGTTCAGATAAATTGAATCGCTCCATTAATTGAGGTTTCGCTTCATCCCCACTACGTGAACCACGAATAATAGCAATAATTTCATCGATATGATCAAGGGCAATACGTAAGCCCTCTAAAATATGTGCACGATCTTCCGCTTTCCTTAAGTCATATTCCGTACGACGACGAATAATAACCTTTTGATGCTCTAAATAATGATACAACATTTCTTTTAAGCCCATTACTTTAGGCTGACCATTTACTAATGACAGCATATTAATGCCGAAGCTCGATTGCATGGCTGTTTGTTTATATAAATTATTTAAAACTACATTGGCATTTGCATCTTTACGAATTTCAATGACTACTCGCATACCACGTCGGTCAGATTCATCACGTAGATTTGTAATACCGTCAATTTTTTTATCGCGTACAAGCTCTGCTATTTTTTCAATAAGCTTAGCTTTATTCACTTGGTATGGTAATTCATGAATAAGAATTGTTTCTCTACCATTTGATTTTTGTTCAATCTCTACCTTTGCGCGAATAATGATAGAGCCTCGACCTGATTCGTAAGCACGGCGAATACCGCTACGACCTAAAATTAATCCACCAGTTGGGAAATCAGGTCCTGGGATGATTTCCATCAATTCTTCCGTTGTGATGGCTGGATTTTCTGAAAGTGCTATCACTGCATCTATCGTTTCCCCAAGTTGATGTGGCGGAATATTTGTCGCCATACCAACCGCAATTCCTGCCGCTCCATTTACTAATAAGTTTGGATAGCGACTAGGAAGGACAACAGGCTCCTTTTCTGAACCATCATAGTTATCTGTATAGTCAATTGTGTCTTTATTGATATCACGAAGCATTTCCATTGCAATACGAGACATACGTGATTCTGTATAACGCATCGCTGCCGCTCCGTCGCCATCGACAGATCCAAAGTTACCATGACCATCTACTAGCATGTAACGATAGCTGAAATCTTGCGCCATACGTACCATTGCATCATAAATCGATGAGTCACCATGTGGGTGGTATTTACCCATTACGTCCCCAACAATACGTGCTGATTTTTTGTACGCTTTATCTGCTGTATTCCCTAGCTCTTGCATACCATATAAAATACGGCGATGTACAGGCTTTAACCCATCTCGTACGTCTGGTAATGCACGAGAAACGATTACACTCATCGCATAATCGAGGAAGGATGTTTCAATTTCTTTTGTTATATTAATTCCTTTAACACCGGAGCGTTCTTGTTCTGACAAAGTGTAGACCTCCTCTCGAGAAAAATTAAATATCTAAATTAGCGTATACTGCATTCTCTTCGATAAATTGACGACGTGGTTCAACTTCATCGCCCATTAAACGTTCAAATGCTTGGTTTGCTTTAATTGCATCATCTAATTCTACTTGTAACAATGTGCGGTGCTCAGGATCCATTGTAGTATCCCAAAGCTGCTCTGCATTCATTTCTCCAAGACCTTTGTATCGTTGTACATTTGGTTTTGGCATTTTCGGTAACCGTTCTAAAATTCCTTGAAGAGTAATATCATCATAGCAATACTCTACATGTTTACCTTGCTTAACTTGATAAAGAGGTGGCTGTGCAATATAAATATAACCTGCCTCTATGAGAGGTCGAAGGAAACGGAAGAAGAATGTTAAGAGTAATGTACGGATGTGCGCACCATCAACATCGGCATCTGTCATAATAACGATTTTATGATAACGAGCCTTTTCTAAAGTAAACTCTTCACCAATACCTGTGCCAAATGCTGTAATCATTGCACGAATTTCTGCATTCGATAAAATTTTATCTAAACGCGCTTTTTCAACGTTAAGGATTTTACCACGTAACGGTAAGATGGCTTGGAAGTGTCGGTCACGTCCAGATTTCGCAGATCCTCCGGCAGAGTCACCCTCAACGATATAAATTTCGCATTCAGATGGATTTGTTGATGAACAGTCAGCTAATTTACCTGGCAAACTCGATACTTCAAGTGCATTTTTACGACGTGTAAATTCACGTGCTTTTTTAGCGGCGACACGTGCACGAGCAGCCATTAAACCTTTTTCTATAACTTTACGAGCGACAGTTGGATTTTCTAACATAAATCGTTCAAAACCATCTGAGAACAAGGAGTTAGTAATTTGGCTAACTTCAGAGTTACCAAGCTTTGTTTTTGTTTGTCCTTCAAATTGTGGATCTGGATGCTTAACCGAAACAATAGCTGTTAACCCTTCTCGAACATCTTCACCAGTAAGATTTGCATCTGACTCTTTTAAAAGTCCATTTTTTCGTGCGTAATCATTAATAACACGTGTTAGAGCCGTTTTAAAACCAGACTCATGTGTACCGCCTTCATACGTATTAATGTTATTAGCAAATGAAAAAATATTAGAAGAGAATCCAGCGTTATATTGCATAGCAATTTCAACTGAAATACCATCCTTTTCTCCAAGAACATCTATCGGATCATGGATTGGCTCTTTAGATTGATTCAAATGCTCTACATAAGAACGAATACCACCTTCATAATGATACGTAGTAGAACGTTCTTCACCTTCGCGTTCATCAGCAATTGTAATCTTGATACCACGATTCAAATAAGCTAATTCACGAATACGATGTGCTAAAATGTCATATTCATAAACAGTCGTTTCTTTAAATATTTCAGGGTCTGCTTTAAAACGTGTAGTCGTTCCGTTACGATCTGAATCACCGATAATCATTAACTCTTGAATAGTCTTTCCACGTTCAAATTTAATTTCATGAATATGACCTTCACGATGAACTTGAACGATCGTCTCAATTGATAGAGCATTTACAACAGATGCCCCTACACCATGAAGACCACCTGAAACTTTGTATCCTCCACCGCCGAACTTACCTCCGGCATGGAGCACTGTCATAATAACTTCAACAGCAGGCTTACCCATTTTCTCTTGAATACTTACCGGAATACCACGACCATTGTCCTCTACACGAATCCAATTGTCTTGTTCTATCGTTACTTGTATATCTGTACAAAATCCTGCAAGTGCTTCATCAATACTATTATCAACAATTTCCCATACTAAATGGTGAAGCCCTTTAGAGCTTGTTGAACCAATATACATCCCTGGTCTTTTACGTACAGCTTCTAATCCTTCTAATACCTGTATCTGATCAGCTTCATAAGCTTGATTTTGTAAACCTTCGTTCTCTATAGCCACGGCTTTCATCTACTCCTTCATAACATCATTGTGTGTAAATGAATGAACAGTCAACCGAGCTGACTATTACCATTCTTTTGTAATCTAAAAAACTCCCCGGGCTAACTTTCTTCAATCGCTCCTTGTTTCACGTGAAACAGCTGTGCATGCTCCATCGTTTCATGATGAATTCCATCGACACTTGTAGTCGTAACAAAGGTTTGAACTTCACCTTGAATGGTATTTAATAAATGCGATTGACGATAATCATCGAGTTCCGACAATACATCATCTAAAAGTAGTATGGGTGTTTCATTTGTTTCTTGTTTAATTAACTCGATTTCAGCAAGTTTTAATGAAAGAGCGGTTGTACGTTGCTGTCCTTGTGAACCGTATGTCTGAACATCGTAGTCATTTACCAAAAACTGTAAATCATCTCGATGTGGACCAACTAGTGTTACACCTCGATCAAATTCACGGTCCTTAGCTTCTATTAGCTTTTTATGCAAAAAGCCTTCAATTTCACTGGAAGTATGTTCTTTTTCAATACCAGCTACTGTGCGGTATTTAATAGCTAACGTTTCTTTCCCTTGTGAAATACCTGCGTGAATTGGCTCTGCCCACTCCTGCAATAAATCCATGAATTGAAATCTTTTTCGAATAATTTGGGTAGCTGCGTGAATATATTGTTCATTATAAACTTCGTACATCACGTCATCTGGCGTTTTTTTACCTTGATTCATTTTTAAAAAATGGTTACGTTGCTTTAAAATTTTTTGAAAGGTTAATAAATCATGCAAATAAACAGGCGAAATTTGCCCAATCTCCATATCAATAAAACGTCGTCGTAATTGCGGACTCCCCTTTACGACGTTTAAATCTTCGGGTGCAAACATAACGACATTCATTTGGCCAATATAATGACTGAGGCGGCTTTGTTCTATATGATTTATCTTACCTTTTTTGCCTTTTTTCGTAATCGTAAGCTCAATCGGTAAAATACCATGCCTTTTTTGAACGGCCCCTTCTATTTTACCATAGTCTGAATCCCAACGTATTAATTCTTTATCGTTCGTCGTTCGATGGGATTTAGCCATCGCCAATACGTAAATAGATTCCATAACATTTGTTTTCCCTTGTGCATTTTCACCAATGAAAACATTAATTTTTGGAGAGAAGTTTAATGCTAAATCATCATAATTACGGTAATTTGTAAGTTTTAACTGCTCTATCTGCATAATCTACTGTCCAGTTGTGCCAACGATACGATATCGACCACATCCAGGAATATTTACAATGTCACCATCACGTAGTTTACGACCGCGGCGGTCATCTACTTCTCCATTTACATAAACCTCATTTTCATGTAAAAACCACTTCGCCATGCCACCAGAGCTAATAGCATCGGTCATTTTTAAAAGTTGCCCTAATGTGACAAATTCCACATCAATTTTAATGTCCTTCATAGTTGAGTTCCCCTCCAAATACAGAATGTCTATCTCTCTATCATACCTAAAATTCTGCCATAAGTAAAAAAAGATAGCCGCAGCTAGCGACTATCAGAACGTTTTTCAAAGCATTTAGAGCTTGAAATTATGGAGTTTATTCTCTCCAACAAAAACTGTTTGAATTTTAATAAGTTCGTACAGGTAAAATCAACTGTAAAATTGCATCATCATGAACAGAACGCAAAATAAACGGTCTCATTGCTCCTGTGAATTGAATGACTACTTCTTGACCATCTATTGCTTTTAATGCTTCCATCATGTACTTCGCACTGAAAGAAATTTTTAAGTTCTCCCCTTCTAATGATTCAACAGGAATTTCTTCTTGGACCTTACCGATTTCTGGAGAATTAGAAGAAACTTCAACAGATTGATTATCAAAAATCTCAAAACGTACAACATTATTACGGTCACCACGAGCAACAAGAGATGCACGATCAATTGCTTGTAATAACGCTTTACCGTTAATCGTTAGATTTGTTTGATATTCTTCTGGGATTAAACGTGTTGTATCTGGGTAGTTACCTTCCAGTAAACGAGAGAAGAATAATACTTCTCCAGTTTTAAATAACACTTGCTGGCTTGTAATAACGATTTGCACAAGATTTGTCGAATCTTCTAAAACCTTATTTAACTCATTTAAACTTTTACCAGGAATGACAACACTATGTTCAACCTCAGGTAAATTTTCCAGTTGAACTTTGCGTCTTGCCAAACGGTGGCTATCTGTTGCAACACAGATTAATGCTTCATTTTTTATCTGCCAGTTTACACCTGTCAACACCGGTCTACTTTCTGAAGTGGCAACAGCAAATACTGTTTCACGGATGATTGTCTTTAATAGGTCTGCAGGAATAGTAAATTTTTGATCCTCTGTTAATTCGGGTAATAAAGGATATTCAGCTGCATCTGAGCCAATTAAGTGGAATTCAGATTTACCTGAACGGATATGAGTCTGGAAACCAGTTGTTACTTGAATTTCAACCTCATTTGTTGGTAACTTACGTACAATTTCATTAAACATACGAGCTTGTACAACAATTGATCCTGTTTCTGTAATATGAATTATTTGTTGACCATCTTCTTCAACTGGAATAAATGTTTGTATAGTGATATCAGCGTCACTACCTGTTAAACGAATACCCTCAGATGTTACATCAATTTTAATCCCCGTTAAAATTGGAATAGTTGTTTTAGAACTTACGGCTTTCATGACATCATTTAAACCCTCTAATAAACGGTCACGTAAAATATCAAATTTCATTCGTTTTCCCTCACATATTTATATTATTTATTTATATAAAATAAAAAAGATATAGTAATAGGCCCTGTGGATTTGTGGATAAGTGTGTTTAAGTGAATAAAATCAGTCTATCCACATGTAGATAGACTGTGTATAAGTTTGTGTTTAAACGCATGGGTTGTCCACAGCATTATTTCCCTAGCATGCTTCGAATTTGTTTAATATCTTGCTGTAGCTGAACGTCATTTTTCAACAAAGAAGATATTTTTTCGTGAGCATGGATAACAGTAGTATGGTCGCGTCCACCAAATTCTTCGCCAATTTTCGGCAGCGAAAAATCTGTTAATTCGCGAGATAAAAACATCGCGACCTGACGTGGAAAGGCAATTAACTTTGTACGTTTTTTCGCGGAAAAATCCTCTAAACGAATGTTAAAGTGCTCTCCTACCGCATTTTGAATGTCTAGTATAGTGACAGTTCGTGGCTTCGAATTAGGAATAATATCCTTTAATGCTTCAGCAGCCAAAGTTGCATTAATATCCTTGTTAACAAGTGATGAATAGGCAACGACGCGAATAAGCGCACCTTCAAGCTCCCGAATATTGGAGTCAATCTGGTTCGCAATATAGAGCATGACTTCATTTGGCACTTCTAGACCATCAGCCTTTGCTTTTTTTCGAAGAATGGCGATACGAGTTTCCAAATCAGGAGGCGCAATATCTGTAATTAGTCCCCATTCGAATCGAGAACGTAAGCGATCTTCTAATGTCGGAATTTCCTTAGGAGGACGGTCACTGGAAATAACAATTTGTTTCGATTCTTCATGCAATGTATTAAAAGTGTGGAAAAATTCTTCCTGAGTTGATTCTTTTCCAGCTAGAAATTGAATATCATCAATTAGCAGTACATCTACATTGCGATATTTATTGCGGAAATCAAGTGCCTTATTATCTCGAATTGAGTTAATAAATTCATTTGTAAATTTTTCAGATGATAAATAAACTACCTTTGCATTCGGATTGTGTTCCAGTACATAATGACCAATCGCATGCATTAAGTGTGTTTTGCCAAGCCCTACTCCCCCATAGATAAAGAAAGGGTTATAAGCCTTCGCAGGTGCTTCTGCAACAGCTAACGAGGCAGCATGTGCAAAGCGGTTACCAGAGCCAATAACAAACGTATCAAAAGTATACTTCGGGTTTAACATACCTGGTGAAATATCATGGTGATCGTCATTTTTTGCTTGGATAATCGGCGCTGGTAAATCGAAATCGTCCGAATCCTGGTTTTTTTGAACAACAAACTTAATAAGCAAGTCTTCGCCTGTAAGCTCCGTTAATATACCTGTAATCAAATGAATATAATGATTTTCAAGCCAGTCTCGAGCAAACGAATTTGGCGCAGCAATTGTCACAGTAGAACCACTACCATTGTAGGAAAGTAGTTTAGTAGACTTTAGCCACGTTTCGAAGCTTGGTTTAGAAATTTTTTGTTCAACTTGAGCCAGGACATTATTCCATAGTTCTTCTAAATGTTCCAAGCTGCTAATCTCCTTTACAGTTCAATACAATTAAAAAAGCGCATTTATAGAAACGGTAAATACGTTCATTTTACAACTAGTCCACAAACTCACAAGTTGTGGATAAAAGTTAACCAAAGGCTGTGATAAAAATTATCCACAGCATATTAACAGTTGTGGATAAAATAATAAGTAATTTCAGTTTTCAACAAAGTGAAGCACAGATATCGTATCAGAAAAACAAAGCTATTTCAATAGTTTGTGTAACTTATCCACATACCTTTTATTTATGCACGTCCAAGTTGTCCACAAGGTCTGCTTATGTGAAAAAGGTGTAGATAAGTGTTGTGGATAAAAAATGATGCAAAAATTACTATACACAACTCTGTGTAAAAAAAACAAGTATTCTGTGGATAATTTATTTTATTCAGGAGAAGAGGATTGTAGGTAAAGATAGACATGGATTTGCTTAAATATATAAATTTATAAAAGTCATTGACAAAATAACTAGTTACTTTATATAATATTCAGGTCTGTATGTTGAAAAATTCAACTCATTCAGGAGGTGTCTATATAAATGAAACGTACTTACCAACCAAAGAAACGTAAGCACAGCAAAGTTCACGGTTTCCGCGCACGTATGAGCACGAAAAACGGTCGCAAAGTTCTTGCTGCTCGTCGTCGTAAAGGAAGAAAAGTATTATCAGCATAAAATAAGTCCACTGAGACACATCAGTGGTCTTTTTTTTCTTTATTTTTGGGAAACCTAGAAATGAGGATTAAAGGATAATTATCGAGTAGCAGGTGAAAGTAATGAAAAAACGCCAACGAGTGAAAAAAAACGATGATTTTCAAAAGGTGTTTAAGAAAGGTAAATCTTTCGCTAATCGTCAGTTTGTCGTATATTTTTTAGAAAAAGAGGGACAAACAGAATTTCGTGTAGGATTATCGGTTAGCAAAAAACTTGGGAATGCAGTAACACGCAACCAGATCAAGCGCTATATTCGACAAAGTATTCATGAAGTAAAAGATGAACTAAAGCAGAATATGGACTATGTTATTATCGCCAGACAACCGGCGGCCACTATGGATTTTTATGAAGTAAAACAAAGTTTGCAGCATGTACTACGAATCGCAAAAGTATTGAAGAAGACGTAATATGGATGGCAACCAAAGTGGTGAAATAGAAGCGTTTCTGCGCGAAAGTGAAGTCGCTGAAAATACGCATAGGGGTATTTTGAAGATAGGATTTCACTGCGATATGTGAATGATTAGTAACATTACTTAGCAAATATATGTACATTGTTAGAATATTTAGTAGAGTGAAACGTTATATGCATGATAAAATAACTGATAACTTTATTCAGTAGCAGGAAACTGTAAATGTATAAAGAAGAGAATGCATATAGTTTTAGAAAAAGTGAATAGTATTTGTAGGGGGAAAAAGGTTGAAGAAACAACTTTGGGTAATTTTGTCGCTAGTATCAGTAGTATTACTACTATCTGGTTGTACAGAGTTCAAAGAACCAATCTCCAAAGAAAGCACAGGCTTCTGGAATGAATTCATTGTTTGGCCTTTAGTGTCAGCGATTAAATACTTTGCTGATATGCTAGGTTCATATGCATGGGGGATTATTGTTGTAACGATTATTATTCGTTTAGCCGTTCTTCCACTGATGATTAAACAAACAAAGAGCTCTAAAAAAATGCAAGAAATTCAGCCGAAATTGAAGGAATTGCAAAAGAAGTATGCTTCTAAGGATGCACAGACACAGCAACAGTATCAAAAAGAGATGATGCAGCTTATGAGTGAGTCTGGTGTCAATCCACTTGCTGGATGTTTACCTGTACTCATTCAAATGCCAATTTTAATGGGTTTCTACCATGCGATTAGTCGTATGAATGCTACAGCTGCTTTCGATTTAGGGAATTTCTTTATTTTCCCGTTAGCAGATCCTGCACCGGCATTAGCAATTACTGCTGGTTTAATGCAATTTATCGTTTTACGTACGGGCCCAGCAATGGATAACCCTCAAATGAAAATAATGATGTACATTATGCCATTTATGATTATTGGTTTTGGTATGGCATTACCAGCAGCATTATCACTATACTGGGTAATCGGTAACATTATTTCGATTGCTCAAAACCTGTTTATTTATAAACCTTGGAAAAAAGATAAAACACAACCTGCTCAAAATGGAGGGGCTAAAAAGTGAAACAACTTACGCAAATAGGCGCAACAACACAAGAAGCGATCTCATTGGCGTTACAGAAACTTGGCAAAACCCGTGAACAAGTAGATGTTGAAGTTTTACAAGAAGGTAAAAAAGGATTTTTAGGTTTTGGGGCACGATCTGCAGAAGTTCGTGTAACAGTAAAGGAAGTACAGGTTCGACCAACGATTGAGGAAGAAAAAGCTGAACAGCGAAATACGACTCAATTTGTCGAACCAACAGTAATAGATGATGTTGAAACAATAAGTTCACAAGTTTCTGAACAACAAAGTGATATCGAAGCTGTTCAACAAGTCGTAGAGGAACAAAAAGAGGAAGAAGAAACCTCAGTAAACCCAATTGAAGAGGCAAAGACTTATTTAGTCAACATTGCTGAACAATTGGATATTCATGATCTTGAAATTGAAACGACACGTGAAGGGAAATATGTATTATTTCAACTGAAAAGCGAGAAAGCTGCACTGCTTATAGGGAAACGTGGTCAAACATTAAATTCCTTGCAGCAATTAACACACCTTGTGTTAAATAAAAGTGCCAAGCAGTTCTTAATGGTGAAATTAGACGTAGAAAACTATCGTGAGCGTCGTCAAGAAGCATTGGAGTTACTGGCAGATCGTATGGCGGATAAAGCACTTCGCTTAAATCAGCGTGTGACGTTTGAGCCAATGCAGTCGTACGAAAGAAAAGTTATTCATAATCAATTGGCAAATCGCTTTGATATTGAAACATACTCAGAAGGAACGGAGCCTAATCGTTATTTAGTCATTGAACCTGTAAAAAACAGCTAAGCTTCGTAAAAACATACAGACAAAGCTAAAGTCATTTTATCGTCATGATAAAATGACTTTTTATGTTGTTGAAAACAAGATGGTCAAGGGAATCTATGTGAATGTTGTGGTGCTTCAGGTGAAGGTGATTTCCGTTCCAGGCTACTCGCTTTCCTGTGGGCGAGCGTCGAGCCGCTTCCTCCGCTAAAGGAACGAAGGCTAAATGCGTCACGTCCTGTGACAATGCCTTCGTGACCAACATCATGTTGGCCTCAGGGTCTCGCCTGTCTCGCTTTCCCACGGGAGTCGAGTAGCCTTCCACTCCAATCAGCGATAGTATAAAACTTTTATAAGTTTTATACAAAAGTGAAGACGATATCTATTTACCATAATCGAAAAGAAAAGACTTATAACTGTGACACAATTGTACACCAGCTATTGCTGCCACTACGCTTTCGACAGATGAACATTGCTGAAGTTTTCATTGTATCGCTATAAATTTTGAGTGACATGCCAGGTTGATTGGAGTGGAGAATGAGCGACTCCTTGGGGATCAGCGATATAGAGGAACGAAGGCTAAAAGCATCACGTCCTGTGATAACGCCTTCGTGACCAACATCCTGTTGGCCCGAGACCCTGGAGCGAGCAACGCGAGTGAAGCGGCTCATCGGACGCCCCCAGGAAAGCGCTCAGTCGGAACGGAAATCAACCCCTCGTTTTGCCGAAGAGCATATTTTATTCATTGGCAAGATAGTTTTTTTATGATCTAGAATGAACGCTCTAGCATTTGCAACTTTTGTCGAAATGCGTGCTATAATGTTGAGCTTTCTGATTATCCACAATTGGAAATTATCCTTACTTTAGATTTTGCAGAAAATATGTTAGTCTAAGGTGTTAGTAAGTATTGGTCGGTTTTTATTTATCCACATGTGGATAACGTTGAGGAGGTCATTAAATGGAGTTCGATACAATTGCTGCGATATCCACACCTATGGGTGAAGGAGCTATTGCTATTGTTCGTTTAAGTGGGGACGAAGCAGTCGCAATTGCAGATAAAATATTCAGATCGCCTGGTGGAAAAAGTTTAACAACGAAGGCTTCACATACAATTCATTATGGACATTTGGTCGATCCAAAAACAAATGAGATTGTAGAGGAAGTAATGCTGTCATTAATGCACGGACCTAAAACATTCACTCGTGAGGATGTAATAGAAATTAACTGTCATGGTGGACTTGTTTCGGTGAACCGTGTATTAAAGCTAGTATTAACAAATGGCGCAAGACTCGCAGAGCCAGGTGAATTTACAAAACGTGCATTCTTAAATGGACGTATCGATTTATCACAAGCTGAAGCAGTCATGGATTTAATAAGAGCGAAAACAGATAGAGCGATGAATGTAGCATTAGGACAAATGGATGGCAAATTATCGCGTTTAATTGGTGACTTACGCCAAGCATTACTAGAGACATTAGCGCAAGTTGAGGTTAATATAGATTATCCGGAGTATGATGATGTAGAAGAGATGACAGTACCAATATTAGTAGAAAAATGTACATGGGTACGAAATGAAATAATAAAACTTTTGCAAACATCTTCTCAGGGGAAAATATTACGAGAGGGTCTATCAACTGTTATTTTAGGTCGCCCAAACGTTGGGAAATCTTCTCTTTTAAATAGTTTAGTACAGGAGAATAAGGCTATTGTGACAGATATAGCAGGGACAACTCGTGATATTATAGAAGAGTACGTGAATGTACGTGGTGTTCCGCTTCGTTTAGTCGATACAGCTGGTATTCGAGAGACAGAGGATATCGTTGAACGAATTGGTGTTGAACGTTCACGTGAGGCGTTGCGTGGCGCAGATTTAATTTTATTTGTTTTAAACTACGCAGAAGAATTGACCGCTGAGGATGAGCGTCTATTCGAAACCATTGAAGCGATGGATTACATCGTTATTGTTAATAAAACGGATCTACCGCAAAAAATTGATTTAGCACACGTCAAAGAGTTAGCAGGCAACCGTCGCGTTGTGACAACTTCTCTTTTACAAGAAGAGGGTATCGTAGAGCTAGAGGAAGCGATTGCCGCGTTATTCTTTGAAGGGCAAATTGAAGCGGGCGATTTAACATATGTTTCAAATGCAAGACATATTGCATTACTTCATCAAGCACAAGCAACTGTCGAGGATGCATTAGCTGCAGCACAAGCTGATGTACCTGTTGATATGGTGCAAATAGATGTAACAAGAACATGGGAATTACTTGGTGAAATTATAGGTGACACAGTACAGGAAAGCCTAATCAATCAGTTATTTTCACAGTTCTGCTTAGGAAAATAATTTTACTAAAGAAAGGAAGATACGAGCTATGCCAACAAAATATGAGGCAGGCACGTTTGATGTTATCGTAATTGGCGCAGGTCACGCAGGTTCTGAAGCTGCATACGCCGCAGCCAAAATGGGTGCTAACACACTGATGTTAACAATCAATTTAGATATGATTGCATTTATGCCATGCAATCCTTCCATTGGTGGTCCTGCCAAAGGAATCGTAGTACGAGAAATTGACGCATTAGGTGGCGTCATGGGGAAAGTTATTGATAAAACGCATATTCAAATGCGTATGTTAAATACAGGGAAAGGTCCTGCTGTGCGTGCATTACGTGCCCAAGCGGACAAAGTTTTATACCAACAAGAAATGAAACGCGTGTTGGAGGAAAATGAAAACTTAACAATGCACCAAGGAATGGTAGAAGAGCTAATTATCGAAGACGGGGAAGTAAAAGGTGTTATTACACAAATTGGTGCTATTTACCGAGCTAAAACTGTTGTTATCACAACAGGTACATTCCTTCGCGGTGAAATCATTATTGGAGACATTAAGTATTCAAGTGGTCCTAATAACCAACAACCGTCCATTCGCTTAGCTGATAACTTAAAAGAGATTGGCTTTGACCTCGTGCGTTTTAAAACAGGTACACCACCACGAGTGAATAGCCGTACAATTGATTATGATAAAACAGAGATTCAACCAGGGGATGATGTTCCACATGCATTCAGCTTTGAAACAACTGAATTCATCATGGATCAGATGCCTTGCTGGCTGACTTATACAAGTTTAGAAACTCATGAAATTATCGAGGCAAACCTACACCTTTCACCGATGTACTCAGGGATGATTAAAGGTACTGGTCCACGTTATTGCCCTTCTATTGAAGACAAAGTTGTGCGATTTAACGATAAACCGCGCCACCAAATTTTCTTAGAGCCAGAAGGTCGCAATACACGTGAAGTGTATGTACAAGGTTTATCAACTAGCTTACCAGAGCATGTGCAAACACGTTTACTAAAATCAATTCCAGGCTTAGAAAAAGCAGAAATGATGCGTGCAGGCTATGCTATTGAGTACGATGCAATCGTGCCAACACAATTATGGCCAACGTTAGAAACAAAACGTATTAAAGGCTTATATACTGCTGGTCAAATCAATGGAACATCAGGTTACGAGGAAGCAGCAGCCCAAGGCTTAATGGCAGGGATGAATGCTGCTGCTAATGTGCTTGGAAAAGAAGAATTAATTTTAGGTCGTTCAGATGCTTATATTGGCGTATTAATTGATGATCTAGTAACAAAGGGAACAAATGAACCGTATCGCTTACTAACATCTCGCGCAGAGTATCGTTTACTACTTCGTCATGATAACGCTGATTTACGTTTGGTAGAGCTAGGTTATAATATGGGAATGATTACTGAGGAAAGATATGCAATATTCAATGAGAAAAAAGAGCTGATTGAAAACGAAATTGCACGTCTTCGCGCAGTTATTATTAAACCAAATGAAGCAACACAAGCTGTTATCCGCTCTGTAGGTGGCAGTGAGCTAAAAGATGGTATTCGTGGAGCGGATTTATTAAAACGTACAGAAATGCATTATGGTTTAATTTCTTCATTAATTCCAGCAGACATAGAGTTTTCGGATGAAGAGAAGGAACAAATTGAAATTCAACTTAAATATGAAGGCTATATTGAAAAAGCATTGCAACAAGTTGAAAAGCTTCATAAAATGGAGAATAAAAAAATCCCTGAAAATATTGATTATGATGCTATTTCAGGTCTAGCAACAGAAGCTAGACAAAAATTAAAACAAGTTATACCACTTTCCATTGCCCAAGCATCGCGAATCTCTGGTGTAAACCCAGCAGATATTTCAATATTGCTTGTTTATATTGAGCAAGGTAGAATCGCACGCGTCAGCGCGAATAATTAAGAACAGTAAAGTGAATATGAGGCGGGCATACCTTTGTGCCCGCTTCCTATTTTTAACTTCTTTCAGCATTCATCTCCCATCTCCATAGGTGGTGAGATGAATACGGTTTCAAGTCACTTTTCAGTGGGTGTCCAAACATCCGCTGAAATAGAGGAACTCAGTCTAAGGACGCCACGTCCTGTGGCAACGACTGAGTGACCAACATCATGTTGCTGCCGCTACGTTGCACTACGCTTTCGCACAGAAAACATTTGTTGGCCCAAAGCCTCCGGCGGATGTCACAGAATCGGATAGGAGTTCGCATAGGATGTTAGCCTAAAATCATCGCATCCATGCGATAACGGCTAACTGACCTGCGTCATGCAGACCTAAGCGCAAAGCCGATTCAAGACGCAATTATGCCGAGGCATAATTGATGGTTATGCTATTTTTATATAGTTGATTTGGGAATGTGAACGATTATATGCTTACAAATCAATAATAGAGATAGTAAGGCCATTTAGAAAAAGGAGACTTTACATGAACGAACAACAATTTATCGAGGCTTTAAAGAAAAAGGGCATCGAACTTTCTGAAAAGCAGATTGCTCAATTCAAAAAATACTTTGAGTTACTTGTTGAGTGGAATGAAAAGATGAACTTAACAGCTATTACCGATTTAGAAGGTGTTTATTTAAAACACTTTTATGATTCAATTAGTGCCTCTTTCTATTTTGATTTTTCAAAAGTAACAACAGTTTGTGATGTTGGAGCAGGTGCTGGTTTCCCAAGTATTCCAATTAAAATCTGTTTCCCACATTTACGTGTAACAATTGTCGATTCATTAAATAAAAGAATTACATTTTTAAATCATTTAAGTGATGAGTTACAATTAGAGAATATGAATTTTGTACATGCACGTGCAGAGGAATTTGCTCAAAATGCGAAATATCGTGAACAGTTTGATGTTGTAACAGCTCGTGCAGTAGCCCGCTTATCGGTCTTATCAGAGTTATGTGTACCACTAGCAAAACAAGGTGGCTATTTTGTTGCTTTAAAAGCAGCAGCTGGTGCGGAGGAATTAAAAGATGCCAAAAAAGCATTGACTACATTAGGAGTCGCGCTAAAAGAAGAGTTTTCTTTCCAGCTACCTGTTGAAGAAAGTGACCGCATGTTATATATCTTTGATAAAATAAAAGGAACACCAAAAAAATATCCGCGTAAACCAGGTGTACCAAATAAATCACCGATTCAATAATTAGTGTTTCATGTGGAACTTCTCAAAGTAGAAAATATTTTTTCTATTTTGAGCATACATACTAGTTATGGATGGTTCACGCAAATGACATCTACGAACTATATACATTTTAAGAAATATAATAAATAATAATAGAATAAAACAGAGCAAGATAGTTACTTAAAGGTGGTGCCACTTGGATGAAAAGTCCTTTTTCACGTTTTTTTGGAGGCGGAAATAAAACTGAGCCTATTGTGGAAAATGAAGTAGAACAAGCAGAGACGGTTCATGTAGCGGAAGAGGTTATAAAGCTGCCGATTGATCAAATTGTGCCTAACCGTTTTCAGCCACGTACTATTTTTGATGATGAAAAAATTGAAGAATTATCAAGAACCATTCATACGCATGGTGTAATTCAGCCAATTGTTGTACGTAGAACAGCAGAAAACCAATACGAAATTATTGCTGGTGAGCGTCGTTATCGAGCAATGAAAAAGCTACAATGGACAGAAGTTCCGGCAATTATAAGAAATTTAACTGATAAGGAAACAGCCTCTATCGCGTTAATTGAGAACCTACAGCGTGAGGAGTTAACAGCAATTGAAGAAGCTGTTGCCTATCAAAAATTATTGGAGCTTCATGAGCTGACACAAGAAGCTCTAGCCCAACGACTTGGAAAAGGACAATCCACGGTAGCCAATAAATTGCGTTTATTAAAGCTTCCTGAAGAAGTGCGGCAAGCTATTTTGAAACGTGAAATCTCTGAACGACATGCACGAGCATTAATTGCAATTAAAGATCAGCCGCTACAGCTAAAGGTTTTACAACAAACGATTGAAAATGATTGGAATGTTCGTCAGTTAGAAGAGCAAATTTATTCTTTATTGCATCCAGAGTTGGAAGTACAAGAAGAAGCAGAACCGAAGAAAGTAAAGCCGAAGCGTAAAGCCATTAGTAAAGACGTACGTATTGCTTTAAACACGATTAAACAATCGTTATCAATGGTAACAAAGAGCGGTATTACAGTTAAGACTGAAGAAGAAGATACAGAGGAATATTATCAAATTACGGTGAAAATACCTAAAAAGAAAAAGTCTTAGGTCGTGATTGAAGTTTTATTAGAAAAATAAAGAATTAACTTTTGTGACATCATCAAAATTGAGGATGTCATCTTTATAACGTATACCATGTATATAAGTTGATGAAAAGTCGCTTTTATATCTCTGTACGGAGGAGACATCTTAGTAATATTTCTGAGATGTCTCCTTTTTTGCATATATTCTTAATATTTTATACAACTCTTTTCTGTTTTTTTGATAGAATGAAAGTAAGATAGAGGTATTTAACTTCTTTCAGCAGAAGTCTCTCACCTCTATAAGTGGTAAGTTGAATGCGGGTTTAAGTTACTTTTCAGCGGGTGCCCAAACATCCGCTGAAAGAAGTTAAAGCCTCCGGCGGATGTCACGGATTCGGAAAGGAGTGCTTTGTGCAAGCACAAAGCCGAATCCGGACACAATTATGCCGAGGCATAATTGATCAGTGATTTTACAAATGATTTGTCAAAGTGAACTTTGATAGATGAAAGCAGGTGCTTTTAAATGGGTAGAATTATAGCAATCGCCAATCAAAAGGGTGGCGTAGGAAAAACAACGACATCGGTCAATTTGAGCGCTTGTCTAGCATATTTAGGAAAGAAAGTGCTCTTAATCGATACTGATCCACAAGGAAATACAACAAGTGGACTTGGTATTAATAAGGGAGAACTTCACGGCTGTATTTATGATGTGTTAATTGATGATGAAAAAGTTGAAAACGTCATTCAACAAACAAATGTTGAAAACTTAGCAATCATTCCAGCAACCATTTCATTAGCAGGTGCAGAAATTGAATTGGTTTCGACCATTTCCAGGGAAGTACGTTTAAAGCATGCACTTCAAGATGTAAAAGAAGACTATGATTATATTATTATTGATTGTCCGCCTTCGTTAGGGCTACTAACAATTAATGCTTTAACGGCTTCGGATGCACTCATTATTCCTGTACAATGCGAATATTACGCATTAGAGGGATTAAGCCAGTTATTATCAACTGTCCGTTTAGTGCAAAAACATTTAAATCAGCAATTATACATTGACGGTGTATTATTGACGATGCTTGATGCACGAACAAACCTTGGCTTACAGGTTATTGATGAAGTGAAAAAATATTTCCAAGAAAAAGTATACAAAACAATTATTCCTCGTAATGTGCGATTAAGTGAGGCTCCAAGTCATGGGCAGCCAATTATCACTTATGACGCAAAATCAAGAGGTGCAGAAGTGTATTTAGAGATGGCGAGGGAAGTGATTAAAAATGGCTAAAGGTTTAGGAAGGGGCATAAGTGCATTATTTCCTGGGGAGTCTTTAGAACAAAGTGGGCAAGTGGAAGAAATACAATTAGAACTTATCGTCGCAAACCCATTTCAGCCTCGTAAAATTTTCGATGAAGAAACTTTACAAGAATTAGCTGACTCTATACAGGAACATGGTATTTTACAGCCTATTGCCGTACGTAAAAAGGGACGTAAATATGAAATCGTAGCTGGGGAACGCCGTTATAGAGCAACTCAATTAGCAGGGTTAGATGTTATTCCAGCTATTATAAAAGAGCTATCAGATACGCAAATGATGGAACTAGCTATTTTAGAAAATCTACAGCGTGAAGATCTAACAGTTATTGAAGAGGCTGAGGCATACCAAAGCTTAATGGAAAACTTACATTTAACACAAGAGGAGCTATCCAAACGCTTAGGGAAGAGTAGGCCGCATATTGCCAATCACGTTCGTTTACTTGCATTACCAGATGATGTTCGTGAGTTTATGAACGATGGAACATTATCGATGGGACAAGGGCGAGCGTTACTTGGATTAAAGAATAAAAGACAAATATCAGAAGTGGCAAATAAGGTCATTAAACAAGGTTTAAATGTGCGGCAAGTTGAAATGTTAGTACACAACTTAAATGAAGAAGTTTCACGTGAAACAACTCAACCAAAGAAAAAGGATATATTTGTTGCAGCTAAAGAATCGCAGTTACGTGATTATTTTGGAACAAATGTACAAATTAGAAAAGCTAATAATAAAGGGAAAATTGAAATTGAATTTTACTCCGAAGATGATTTAGAACGCATTTTAGAAATACTAAATTTACAAGAAGAGTAAAAGAAAGATCGATAACGTAATCAGAGCGCCGAACTACAAGGCGCTCTCTATTTTTCTAGAGAGAAGGAAGGTAGGGACGTGGTATTACTAGGGGCATTAATTAACGCTCTGCTGATTATGGCAGGTGCATTAGTAGGACGCATTTTTAAAAATATACCTGAATCGATGAAGACTACTGTATTATCAATTATCGGTTTAGCAGTTGCACTTTTAGGAATTAAAATGGGCTTTGAAAGTGATAATTTTATTATTTTAATGATAAGTTTAGTGGTCGGTACAGTAATTGGTGAGTGGTTAGATTTAGACAAGCAAATGAATAGA
Organism: Lysinibacillus sp. NPDC093688; assembly: GCF_050280145.1. Classification (NCBI taxonomy): domain Bacteria; kingdom Bacillati; phylum Bacillota; class Bacilli; order Caryophanales; family Bacillaceae; genus Lysinibacillus; species Lysinibacillus sp. NPDC093688. The sequence goes on along the minus strand of NZ_JBNNUX010000024.1, from coordinate 52,179 downwards.
CTTGGACAATGGGTAGAATCTTTATTCAGTAAAAATCGTACTGATAACAATCAAATTAGCATAGCAGAAGGTTTTGTGACGGCTTCTCTAATATTTGTAGTTGGCTCTATGGGCGTCATTGGTGCACTCGATAGCGGTTTGCGTAATGATCATAATGTACTGATTACGAAAGGATTAATCGATGGATTTATATCGATCATTTTAACATCTACATTAGGTATTGGCGTGCTATTATCTGCATTACCTGTATTCGTCTATCAAGGATTAATTGCACTTTTTGCAGGTGTTATTAGCTCTTTTATACCAGAGACTGCACTACAAATGTTTATTCATGAAATGACTGCTGTAGGCGGTGTTATGATTTTTGCCATTGGTTTAAATATAGCAGGCTTAACTAAGATCAAGGCTGCTAACTTGTTGCCAGGTATCATTGTTGTCGGTATTGTGGTTGCTATCTTCTATATGTTTCAGTGAGTAACGATGTGCAGCGAGCAATAGAGCTCTTGAAAGTTTTTCTGCCATTGCATAGGAAATATGAAGTCTTGTATTTTGTAAAACAAGCATTTCCATAAAGCCTCCAACATTGACGATCCCCTTAATGGAAATGTCACCGATTGGAGGTAATTGTTTTTTTACAGCTTTTCCTGGAAAAATAGGTCCATTCTGTACAGAAATATGTCCAACATTTTGTTCACTTCCAAGACATGCATCAATCGCAATAATGAAAGGTTTTGTAGTATGATTGTGTAGCTGTTGCATAGTAGTGTCTAAATTAAGAGCATGCAAAGGATTGTCTAAAGAGCCTACAATTTCATATGGAAAACTAACAGACTTTTTTAGGAAACTACCTGTTAATGGCCCGAGTGTATCACCTGTGCAACGGTCACTTCCAATACAACAGAAAATAAGGCGTTCATGATGAAAGGGTATATGTTCTAAAAATAATGTACTTAATTGCCAAACGATATTTTTACTTTCATGATGAAGAGAATAAGGGAGTAACAATTTTGGTATAGTATTCATAAAAAAACTCGCTTTCCTTTTTATTTGTAAGAAGTGCTCGATTTTTATGCAGTATACGCAAATTTTTAGCAAGTTATTCAAGAGGTGGTAATAATGGATTGGTTTAGTGAAAAGGTATTAAGTAACTTATGGGATAAGCTGATGTCAGAGAAGCTTTGGGAAACGATAATGACTGCTTCAATTAAGATAACGGTTATTTTGATCGCATCGTGGTTAGCTGTTCGATTAGGTAAAAAATTTATTAAAAAAGTGTTTTTAATGCGTATGCGTTCGCCTTTAGATCATTCAGAACGTCGCCAAACAACAATTTCAAGATTATTACAAAGTGTCATTTCCTATGCTGTTTATTTTTCAGCAATCATTGCTATTCTCTCTATATTAAACATTAAGATAGCAGGGTTACTGGCAGGAGCAGGGATTGTCGGTTTAGCCGTTGGTTTTGGTGCGCAGAGCTTAGTAAAGGACGTCATTACTGGATTCTTTATTATTTTTGAAGATCAATTTGGTGTTGGCGATTATATAAAAATCAATGCAGCTGAAGGAACTGTTATAGAGATAGGCTTACGTACGACAAAGATTAATGGTTCTACAGGGGAGCAGTTTATTATTCCGAATGGTTCGATTGGCGATGTTGTCAATTACTCTGTCAACAACTCTAAAATTTATATAGATTTACAAATGACGACGGATGCCAATTTTGAAAGAGCTGAATCTATTATTCAAAAGTATTTGAATACTTTACCTGAAATTCATAAGGAACTTGTAGCAGTACCTGCCTTTTTAGGTGTACAAAATGTTAAGGGTACAGAAGTAACGATTCGTATAGCCGCAGAAACATTACCACAGCAACAATATGGGGTGGCTCGTACTATTCGTCGTGATGTTACAAAACTCTTTGAAGAAAATAATATACCAATGGCTCATCCGAAAATGATGTTCTATGGTGTGAATGGAAATGAAGAGGGGAGAAGTGAGTAATATGGACGCAAAGAAATTTGGTTTAAATGATATTGTTGAAATGAAAAAGCAGCATCCATGTGGCACAAATAAGTGGAAGATTATTCGGATGGGGGCGGATGTACGCATTAAATGTGAAGGCTGTCAGCATAGCGTCATGATTCCACGCCGCGAGTTTGAGAAAAAAATGAAAAAGGTTTTAATTTCAGCTAGTGAAGACTAGTTTGATGTGTATTAGACTTTTTATGAGTGAATCAATATAATAGATAAGGTTATACAGTGATTCATCAGTGAGGACTTCTGTAACCTCACAGTATCCGTTAGTACGGGAAATAAGAACAAATTTGAACAGATCATAGAAAGGTTGTGTCCATTCATGGCATTAACAGCTGGAATCGTTGGTTTACCTAACGTCGGAAAATCAACATTATTTAACGCAATTACAAAAGCGGGCGCATTGGCTGCAAACTATCCATTCGCAACAATCGATCCGAACGTCGGTATTGTTGAAGTACCAGATGCACGTTTAGATAAATTAACAGAATTAGTAACACCTAAAAAAACAGTACCAACAGCATTTGAGTTCACAGATATTGCTGGGATCGTAAAAGGCGCTTCAAAGGGTGAAGGGTTAGGGAACAAATTCCTTGCTCATATTCGTGAAGTAGATGCAATTTGCCAAGTTGTACGTTGTTTTGTTGATGAAAATATTACGCACGTATCAGGTGGAGTAGATCCGATTGATGATATTGAGGTCATTAATTTAGAGCTTGCACTTGCCGATTTAGAATCTGTTGATAAGCGATTACAACGTGTCGGCAAAATGGCAAAACAAAAAGACAAAGAAGCAATGATTGAAGAACCAATCCTTGTAAAAGTTAAAGAACAATTAGAAAACGGGCGACCAGCACGTGCTGCAGAGCTTTCAGAAGACGAGCTAAAGGTTATTAAAGGACTTCATCTTTTAACAATTAAACCTATGCTTTATGTGGCAAACGTTTCAGAAGATGAAGTAGCTGACGCAGATAATAACGAATATGTGCAAAAGGTACGTGAGTATGCAGCTGCTGAAGGAGCTCAAGTTATCACAATTTGTGCAAAAATCGAGGAAGAAATTTCTGAGCTTGATGATGAAGAAAAAGCAATGTTCTTAGAAGAACTAGGCATTAAAGAATCTGGCTTGGACCAATTAATCCGTACGTCATATGATTTACTAGGGCTAGCAACTTATTTCACTGCTGGGGTACAAGAGGTACGTGCATGGACGTTCCGTAAAGGTATGAAGGCACCACAATGTGCTGGAGTCATTCATACAGACTTTGAACGTGGATTTATTCGTGCAGAAACAGTTGCTTTCGATGATTTAGTAGAAGCTGGTTCTCAACCTGCTGCTAAAGAAGCTGGTAAAGTACGTCTTGAAGGTAAAGAGTATGTTGTGCAAGACGGCGATATTATGTTATTCCGTTTTAATGTGTAAAATACGAACAGAGGCAATCTTTCAATTAGATTGCCTTTTTTGTCTATATACTTGTCTGAATTTTCAATCCGAAAAGGGAGGTTAGTATGAATATATTACAAATAAAAGAACGTGGTTTAGAAATTGAGGAGCTAGGTAGATTACCGGAAGATATAATAGAGCTTATTTATGAGCATCAATTGTTTAAGCTATTCACAACAAAAGAATTAGGCGGTAAGGATTTAGATCTACTAGAGGGCGTTAAAGTATTCCAGCAGATGTCTGCACTTGATGGCAACTTTGGCTGGCTTGTCACAATAGGGGCAGGGGGTAACGCATTTATTCCAACATTGAACAAAGAGGTTTGTGAAAAAATATTTTCACCAAGAAATGCAGTCATAGCAGGCAGTGGCTATCCTACGGGGATAGCGGTGAAAATAGATGGGGGCTATCGTCTAACGGGTCAATGGAAGTATTGTAGCGGAGCAGATTATGCTACAACTTTTACGATGAATTGCTTTGTCGAGGATGAAGGTAATAGAACAGATGAAATAATTAGTTGCTCAGTAAATCGTGATCAAGTAGAGATTCTTCATGATTGGCGAGCAATGGGACTAAAAGCGACAGCTAGTCATACGATCCGTGTGCAAAATGTTTGGGTGCCACAAGAGGAAACATTCCAATTGGGCATAATTAAAAACAAGTATGGAAGTGCGGTACATAGTTTTCCGTTTGGTGCATTTGCAGAAGCCTCATTTCTAAGTGTTTGTCTTGGGATAACAGAAAATTTCTTAGAAGAGGCGTCTATTTTAGTAAAGCAAAGAAAGCATGATCCAAGCCGTACTGAACGTTTAGGTGCAATACAATTTTTATTGATGCAGAAACAGAAGAACTTTAGACAGCTTGAAGAGAAATTTCACTCAAAGTTGAATGAATACTGGCAAAAACATAAAGAAGGTCATGAGTTGACCGAAGAAGAACTACACCTATTTTCACAAATGGGTAAAGACATTGCAGCGTCTTGTGTAGACATTGCCAATAGCTTAATACGTAGACTGGGTATGGATGCGATTATGGAGACATCTTCAATTAATCGTATTTGGAGAAATTTATATACAGCTGCACAGCATAGTTTTTTAACGCCATAACTTTGTGTTAAAAAATAGAATCTGCTTGGAGACAAGCAGATTCTATTTGTAACGTGACTCTCAGCAAAGTTATTTCTTTCCCTCGGGCAAATATACATAAAGCTTGGGTAAATGAGGATCATCCTGTATTAACGCATTTTTGGGGTATTTACGCAATTCTTTATACATGGAAAAATCACCGACTGCTCCAGCGATTAAAAAAGCACCTACTAATACTAAAATAGTACTGTTAAAGTAGAAACCAGCAATTGTCGGGAGAACACCAGTTGTCCAAAATGGAAGTAACAAAGCTTTTTTCATTGCATGATTCGGTAACGGTTGTTCAGTTGTTGCGTACGCTATGCCAAGCTCTAAATTCAGTCCATATTTTAACGATTTAAAGGGTACGCCTCCAAAGACCATAAAGCCAATTAAATGAAAGGCTTCATGTAAGACAATGAAAACAATATACAGAATAACGAAAAGGATAGATCCGATAATCATATTCCAAAATGAAAAATCAAAGTCTTTAAAGCAAATAGATTGAATAGCTACAAATAATATGACGAGACCACTTGTGACAACAATATTGTCCATCATTAGTTTTTTTATATCCAACTCTATTACGATAGGTTCTTTATCTGGTAGCATGAAGATCCTCCGTTCATTCATGAATTAAGTTCATTATATAGAAAGAATTGTTTAGTTGCGACTTGAAAGACATGTATCTATATGTTACAATTCATTGATGTGAGTAATAATTATTACTTGCTCCTTGCTCCCTGTGTACAGGAGAGCCTAAGTCCATAAGGAGGTGTAAACAGATGAGAAAATACGAATTAATGTACATCGTACGTCCGAACATTGAAGACGAAGCGAAGAAAGCTTTAGTTGAACGTTTCAACGAAGCCTTAACTTCTAACGGTGCAGAAGTCATCGAATCAAAAGAGTGGGGCAAACGCCGCTTAGCTTATGAAATTCAAGACTTCCGCGAAGGTTTCTACCAAATCGTGAAAGTAAACGCTACTTCAGAAGCAATTAACGAATACACACGTCTTGCTAACATTAGCGAAGATATCATTCGTCACATTGCTGTTCGCCAAGAAGCATAATCATTTATTTTTAACAAAATGCTGAAAAAGGAGGTTGCATTTCTGATGATTAACCGTGTCGTATTAGTTGGAAGACTAACAAAGGATCCTGAGCTACGCTATACGCCTAATGGTGTTGCGTCTACAAGATTTACAGTTGCTGTAAATCGAACATTCTCAAACCAACAAGGTGACCGCGAAGCTGATTTCATTAGCTGTGTTGCTTGGCGCAAACAGGCTGAAAACTTAGCGAACTTCATGCGAAAAGGAAGTTTAATTGGAGTGGAAGGCCGCATTCAAACAGGCAGTTATGAAGGACAAGATGGTAAGCGAGTATACACAACAGATGTAGTGGCAGATAGCGTACAGTTTTTAGAACCTCGTAATGGTAGCGGTGCTCCTGCATCTCCTCAATACGGTGGACAGACTTACGGTAATAACCAACCGTCATATGGCGGTGGTCAACCACAACAACAGTTTGGTGGTGCTATGCCAGGACAGGGTTCATTTGGCGGCGATGCTTATCAGCAAAATCAACCACCTGTGAATCAGCCGAATTATACACGTGTAGATGAGGATCCATTTGCTAATAGCAAAGGACCGATAGAAGTATCTGAGGATGATTTACCGTTCTAATACTTCTAAAATAAAAAATGATAAGGAGGAGACACACTATGGCACCACGTCGCGGAGGCCGCAAACGCCGTAAAGTTTGCTACTTCACTGCTAATAACATTACGAATATCGACTATAAAGATGTGGATTTATTAAAAAAATTCATCTCTGAACGCGGTAAAATTTTACCACGTCGCGTAACTGGCACTAGCGCTAAGTACCAACGTAAATTAACTTCAGCTATCAAAGTTTCTCGTATTATGGGATTACTTCCATTCGTAGCAGAAGACAAATAATATTTAAAATAAAGGCACAACAAGGTTTAATCGCTTTGATTGTGCTTTTTTTATTTGTGAAAATGGAGTTGCTAATCTTATAACCGCCAATATGGAAATTTTAGAAGGTGGAACTTGTGAATAATCACATAGGGTAGGGAAATTGAGAATGAATATCCTGATTCCGGTAATATTGTTTATTTTATAGCTCATTATCAAAAGATGAGGATGGTTAAAACGCATGTCATGTTGATTGGAGTGGAGACCGGGCGACTCCTTGGGGATCAGCAATAGAGGAACGATGGCTAAAAGCATCACATCCTGTGATAACGCCTTCGTGACCAACATCGTGTTGGCCCGAGACCCTGCAGCGAAGCGAAGCGGCTCATCGGACGCCCCCAGGAAAGCGACCGGTCGGAACGGAAATCAACTCCCACGCTATGGTGATGAGCTTAGTTTATCTCAGTAATTGCTCTATAAATTACCATTTGCTATTATGATAAGAATTTATTACACTCTTAATAGACATAAATAAAGAAAAGATGAAATTTTAGAGATTGAGAAACAATCGACTAAGTAACATTTTTTAAAACAAAACGGCTTATAATCATTTCGATTAAAAGCCTTTTTTCATGTATTAGTAACTGTCGTAAGTTGCTTTTTTTTATTGTTAGAGAAATTTTGAAATATATATATAGAAGAACATAATCAATGAATGAATTTGTTATGCTTTTTCGGTAAAAAATCTCCTATATAGCTATGTATTTTATGCTTTAGTCATTGGTTCTACAAAATTAATGACAAAGCATACAGTTGTTCTTAGCGTTTTTTGTTCAATAACCTGAAAAAATGGTACAATAAAGGTCAGTAAGTTTGACTAAAAAAAGGAAGGTTTTCAATGCCGAATAATCAAACAAAGGCGCTTGTACAAGGCTCAATGATGGTCGCAATCTTTACGATTCTAATGCTTATTTCTGCATATGTACCATTCATTTTTATAGTAGGTCTACTATTTGCCCCACTACCGATTGCTTGGTATAGCGCAAATTACAAGCGTTCTTCATCAATACTCGTAGTAGTAGTAGGATGTATTTTAACCACTTTAACGAGTGGCATAACTATGTTACCATTTGCTTTTATTTTGGCATTACTTGGTATGGTTATAGGAAGCGCAATAAATCAAAAGAAGAGCAAACTTTACCTATTCATGTCGTCTGGGGTTTCTGTTCTTCTGTCAATGGCAATTGCCTATGTAGCCTATGTTCAATTTGCTGGTATCAATATTATTAACATGAGCACAGATCTTTTACGCGAAAATTATGAGCAATCAAATGAACTTGCAAAAAATGTGACAGGTCAAGTAGTGTTTCAGCAAGAACAAATTGAGGCTATGTTAAAAACAATTGAGCTGACAATACCTGCAACAGTAACAATCTTTGCGTTTATGGCAGCATTTATTATCATAACGTTAAATTTACCTGTATTAAAACGTCTTGGTTTAGACGTACCAAAATTTGCACCATTCCAAAATATGCGTCTACCACGATCTATTTTATGGTATTACATGATTGTTTTATGCATTAATTTATTTATGCGTCCAGAATTTGGATCTACATTAGATATTATTGTTTTAAATGTTTCTTCTATCTTATGGATGTTATTAATCCTGCAGGGAATTTCCTTTATACATTACTTTATTTCTAAAAAGGAAATGCCCAATGTTGTCAAATGGATAGCAACTTTGTTAGCCTTACCGCTATCATCCATTATGATATTGCTAGGCATCGTAGATTTAGGTTTCGACTTACGTTCACTTGTGAAGGGGAAAACCAAAGAATAAGGGGCTGATGTAATGGGAACTTTTAGAAAACGACCAATCCGCTATCCGCTTTTTGTTCTTTCCATTTTTGGCATTGTGACGTTCGTACTTCTATGTATTTGGAGTATCGGGATAGGTATCGGTTATGGAGTAGGTTTTGTTCTATTAATGGCCTATACGTGGAAGGTAGAAAAGATTACCTTTGAAGAAACAGAAAAGCATATTGAATCCATCTCTTTCCGCATGAAAAAAGTTGGGGAAGAGGCATTGCTTGAAATGCCAATTGGGATTTTGCTTGTCAATGATCAATATGAAATAGAATGGTCGAATCCATATATGCAAGGTGTTTTAAATATGGAGAATTTAGTAGGTGAAGGAATCGTTAATATATCTGACGACATTTACGTGCTAATGAAGACCGAGGAGACAAACGAAGATACGATTACGCTCCGTGATCGTAAGTACCGCGTTTATTATAAAAAAGAAGAGAATTTACTATATTTCTTTGATATTACTGAGCAGATAGCTATTGAAAAACAATACTATGCTGATAGTACAGTTATTGCGATTTTATTTGTTGATAACTATGACGAAATTACACAAGCAATGGACGACCAACCACGTAGTATAACGAATACGATGGTGACATCAATTGTTAATGATTGGGCGGCTGAGCAAGGGATATTTGTGAAACGAATTTCATCCGATCGTTTTTTAGCTGTATTAAACGAATCCATTTTAATGGAGCTTGAAAAGAAAAAATTTGCTATTTTAGATACAATTCGAGAAAAAACAGCGCAAAAAAATACGTCATTAACATTAAGTATTGGCGTTGGTGCAGGATCATCTTCATTAATAGAGCTTGGTGAACTAGCACAATCAAGTTTAGATCTTGTTTTAGGTCGTGGTGGTGATCAGGTTGCCATCAAGCAACCTACAGGAAAGCTAAAATTTTATGGCGGGAAAACTAACCCGGTTGAGAAACGTACACGCGTTAGAGCTCGTGTTATTTCCCATGCACTACGCGATTTAATTCAGGATAGCGACCAAGTGTTTGTTATGGGACATAAAAATCCTGATATGGACTCTATTGGTGCCTCTGTTGGTGTACGTAAAATGGCACAAATGAACGATGTGAAGGGCTACGTAATCATAAATTTTGAAGAATTAAACGGAAGTGTAACACGTTTAATGAATGAAATTGAGAGTAAATCGGATTTCTATGAACATTTCCTAACACCAGAGGAAGCTGCGACAAAAATGACAGAAAAATCATTGCTCGTTATTGTCGATACTCATAAACCGAATTTAGTCATAGATTCGCACCTATTGAAGTTGGCTGAAAAAGTTGTGGTCATTGATCACCATCGTCGAAGTGAGGATTTTATAGAAAATCCAACGCTTGTTTATATGGAGCCGTACGCATCGTCCACAGCTGAGCTTGTGACAGAATTACTCGAGTATCAACCAAAACGTGCAAAGATTAATATGCTAGAAGCTACTGCATTGCTAGCGGGAATCATTGTCGATACGAAGAGTTTTACACTACGTACAGGAGCGCGTACGTTTGAAGCGGCTTCTTATTTACGGACAAATGGTGCCGATACAGTGCTAGTACAGCGATTATTAAAAGAAGGTGTCGATACGTATATTGAGCGTTCTAAAATAGTGCAGACTGTTAAGTTCGTGAAGCCAGGTATTGCTATTGCTGTAGGTGAGGAAGCGAAAGTATATGATTCTGTACTAATTGCGCAAACAGCTGACATTTTACTAACAATGAAGGATGTTAGTGCTTCTTTTGTCATTGCGCATCGTTCAGATGGCAAAGTCGGCATAAGTGCAAGATCACTTGGCGAGATAAACGTGCAGCTTATTATGGAGAAGCTAGGCGGCGGCGGGCATTTAACTAATGCTGCTTGCCAAGTAGAAGCAAATTCCATTGATGGAGTAAAAAAATATTTAGAAGAGGCCATAAATGAGGTACTCGAAGGGAGTTCTGAATCATGAAAGTAGTATTTTTAAAAGATGTTAAAGGAAAAGGGAAAAAAGGGGAAATAAAAAATGTAGCAGACGGCTATGCACAAAACTTCTTAATTAAAAATGGTTTTGCTGCTGAAGCAAATGCACAAGCATTAAGTCAATTAGAAGGCCAAAAGAATTTAGAAGCTAAAAATGCTGCTGCCGAATTGGCTGAAGCGGAAGCATTTAAAGAAAAATTAGAAGCTTTAACGGTAGAATTAAAAGCAAAATCAGGTGAAGGTGGTCGCCTATTTGGTTCAGTATCTTCAAAGCAAGTTGCCGATGCACTTCAAAAAAAGCATGGCATAAAAATTGATAAACGTAAAATGACTTTAAGTGATGGAATTCGTGCACTAGGCTTTACAAATGTACCTGTAAAACTACACCATGAAGTATCTGCTACATTAAAAGTTCATGTAACGGAAGAATAAGGGGCGACAATCCATGACCGAACCGATGATGGATCGCGTTCCACCGCATAACCGGGAAGCCGAGCAATCGGTTATCGGTGCGATTTTCCTCGATCCTCAATCGTTAATCACTGCATCTGAAATTTTACTAGCAGATGATTTTTATCATAATGCACATAAGCAAATTTTCGAAACGATGCTACGTTTAAGTGATCAAGGGAAAGCGATAGATGTTGTCACAGTTACTGAAGAATTATCAGCTAAAAAAGAAATTGAGGATGTTGGCGGGCTATCGTATTTACTAGAGCTCGCCAATGCTGTCCCTACGGCTGCTAACGTCGCACACTATGCGAAAATTGTCGAAGAAAAGGCTCTATTACGTCGTTTAATTCGTGTAGCTACTAAAATAGTAGAAGATGGCTATACTCGTGAAGATGAGGTAGAGGCATTACTTGGTGAAGCAGAGAAGAAAATGATGGAGGTAGCCAGTCGTAAAAATGCGGGTGACTTTAAGCATGTTAAAGACGTATTGGTGGAAACCTTTGATAACATCGAAAAGCTTCAATCTCAAAAAGGTGATGTTACAGGTATTCCGACAGGCTTCCGTGATTTAGACCATATAACAGCTGGCTTCCAGCGTAACGATTTGATTATTGTTGCTGCACGTCCATCTGTAGGGAAAACAGCCTTTGCATTGAATGTCGCACAAAGTGTTGCCGTTCAAGCACGGGAAAATGTTGCGATCTTCTCCTTAGAGATGGGTGCTGAGCAGCTAGTTATGCGTATGCTTTGTGCAGAGGGAAATATAGATGCGCAAGTTTTACGTACAGGTGCTTTAACAACGGAAGATTGGGGTAAACTAACTATGGCAATGGGGAGTTTATCGAATTCCGGAATTTTTATTGACGATACACCGGGTGTACGTATCAATGAAATTCGCGCAAAATGTCGACGTTTAGCACAAGAGCATGGCCTCGGTATGATTTTGATTGACTATTTACAACTTATTCAAGGTAGTGGTAAAGCAGGGGAGAACCGTCAGCAAGAGGTATCTGAGATTTCACGTTCTTTAAAACATTTAGCGCGTGAATTAAAGGTTCCAGTCATTGCATTATCACAGCTATCTCGTGGCGTTGAGCAACGTCAAGATAAGCGACCAATGATGAGTGACTTACGTGAATCGGGAAGTATTGAGCAAGATGCTGATATTGTTGCCTTCTTATATCGTGATGATTATTACGATAAGGAGTCCGAGAGTAAAAATATGATTGAGATTATTATTGCTAAACAGCGTAACGGTCCAACAGGTACAGTTACACTTGCTTTTAAAAAAGAATTCAATAAATTCATTAATGTGGATTGGTCGCAAATGCCGCCACCACCACCACGTGATTAACTATTTATTTGGCTCATCACCAATAGTTGGAGATGATATTTGTTAAAACGTATGCCATGTGCGCTATGTTGGCCAAATACTGATTGAAAAAGAGGAACATAACGTTTGCGATTACGCCAAAGCGGAATTAATCTGAATGTTAGATAATATTCATACCATTCTGTTATTAAACACGAACGTTGAATCATATTTTTTGATTTTATGTTCGTGTTTTTAAGTATTTTTGTTGACTAGGCGTTTCTATCATTGTTACAATAATTAACGGCTTAAAAATTGAGATACAAATCGTATCTAACGGAGGTGCTGACTATGACATCAGTTGTAGTTGTAGGAACACAGTGGGGAGACGAAGGAAAAGGTAAAATTACGGATTTCCTTTCACAAAAAGCCGATGCAATCGCTCGTTTTGCAGGCGGTGATAACGCAGGACATACTATTAAATTTGATGGTGAAACTTATAAGTTACACTTAATTCCATCAGGTATTTTCTATAAAGAAAAAGCTTCAGTAATCGGAAATGGTCTGGTTGTTAATCCAAAGTCATTAGTGACGGAGCTTAAAGGTTTACAAGAGCGTGGCATTGATACAGATAATTTACGAATTTCTAACCGTGCGCATGTTATTTTGCCATATCATATAAAGCAAGATATCGCTGATGAGGAAAGCCGTGGCGATAATAAAATTGGTACGACTTGTAAAGGGATTGGACCATGTTATCAGGATAAAGTAGCACGTATCGGTATCCGTATGGCTGATTTACTAGACAAGGATGTATTTGAAGAAAAACTACGTCAAAATTTAGCAATTAAGAATAAGTTATTTGAGAAATTTTACGAAGTTGAAGGCGTAACATTCGAAGAGATTTTTGAGGAATATTACAACTATGGACAAGAAATCGCAAAATATGTAACAGACACGTCTAAAATCTTAAATGATGTACTAGATGAAGGCGGCAAAGTGTTATTTGAAGGAGCACAAGGTATTTTACTTGATGTCGATCAAGGTACGTATCCATTTGTAACATCTTCAAATCCTGTTGCCGGCGGAGTAGCGATTGGTGCTGGTGTTGGCCCATCACGAGTTACAAATGTTATTGGTGTATCTAAAGCCTATACTTCTCGTGTTGGCGATGGACCGTTCCCTACTGAATTATTTGATGAAGTTGGTCAACAAATTCGTGAAGTTGGTCGTGAATACGGTACAACAACTGGCCGTCCACGTCGTGTAGGCTGGTTTGATACGGTAGTTGTGCGCCATTCACGCCGAGTAAGTGGTATTACGCATCTTGCACTTAATTCAATTGATGTTTTATCTGGTTTAGAAACAGTGAAAATTTGTACTGCGTATAAATATAAAGATGAAACAATTACTGAGTATCCAGCAAACCTTCATATTATTGAACAATGTGAACCAATTTATGAAGAGCTTCCAGGTTGGTCAGAAGATGTTACAGGCTGCAAAAAATTAGAAGAGCTACCTGAGAATGCACGACGCTATGTAGAACGCGTGAGTGAATTAACTGGTATTGAAATTGCTACTTTCTCTGTTGGTCCTGCACGTGAACAAACGAACGTTTTAGTGGACGTTTGGGAAGCAAAATAATTATAAATCAAAAAAGGACGTACCATATGCGGTACGTCCTTTTTTATACCTCTTTACTTACGCTGGTTTGAGATGAGATGCGAATTATTGTTCGTTAATGCAGGATATATTTTATATATTCAAAATTAAGTATGACTCTTCTGCAAAACGAGGAGTTGATTTCCGTTCCGACTGGGCGCTTTCCTGGGGGCGTCCGATGAGCCGCTTCGCTTCGCTGCAGGGTCTCATCTGTGACGCTAATCCCCGAGGAGTCGCCCAGTTTCCACTCCAATCAACCACATCACTTAGCGTGTCTCTTCTGTCATATTACTCATAGTAATAATATGAGAAAATATAGCGGCAGCAACATCTGCTTATTGCAAAGCGTTCACTTTCATAGATGTTTTTCAAACAACATTAAAAAGGGCGTACCATATGCGGTACGCCCTTGTCATTAGTGAATATCTTTCTTCTTGAAGCGACCACCCTTAACCTCTGCAATATTACCGATTGCTAGGAATGCATTATCATCAATTTCAGCGACGATTGATTTTAACTTCGATTCCTCTAATCGAGTAATGATGGTAAAAATAACTTTTTTATCGTTACCCGTATAAGCCCCCTCACCATGAAGGAAAGTTACACCTCGACCAAGTCGGTCCATAATGGTCTGTCCGATTTCATCAATTTCATCACTAATGATATATACAGATTTTGATTCCTCCATCCCTTGAATGACGATATCAATCATTTTATAGGCAATATAGTATGCCAGGATAGAGTACATGGCTTGTTCCCATGTGAACACAAATCCCGCTAACGTAAAGATGAGTAAATTGAAGAACATAATAATTTCACCAACGGAGAACGGTGTTTTTCTATTGAATAAAATAGCTAAAATCTCTGTCCCATCTAACGAACCACCATAACGAATGACGATGCCGACACCAATACCTAATATCATGCCCCCAAAAACTGTGGCCAATAGTGTATCTTGAGTAAATGGTTTTAGATTATGTAAGAAAAGTGTTGTTAATGAGAGTACGGTAATTCCAAGCCCTGATGAAAGTGCAAAAGTTTTACCAATCTGTTTATAGCCTAAAAAGATAAAAGGTAAGTTTAAAATGAAGATGAAGATACCAAGAGGTAAATTTAATAGATGGGAAGTGATAATGGAAACGCCTACGATTCCACCATCCATAATGTTGTTTGGTACTAAAAATAGCTCCAGCCCGAGTGCCATAATGACTGCACCTAATGACACCATAATGGTCCTCATTATAAGTTTACGAACAGTATTTTTGCTTTGGGGCTTTCTTACTTTAGGGGTTATTCCAGAGGTTTGTGAATCATTCAAATTAATCGCTCCAATCAACTAGTATATCTCTCTTCTATTTTATCGGAATATTAAAAAAGTAAAAAGTGGTAAGTCTTAAATCATACAAAAAATAAATGAAATACTACGTTTTTCTCAAATTTACTGAAAGAATGTAACTTCTTTCAGTAAATGTCTTTTGACCGAAAGCGAAGCGTATTGAGTGGACCCACACCAGATATCCTTTGAAAAGCCACGACTGGAGCGAAAATCCACACCTGAAATTATTTTTATTAATTGCTACAAAAATAGGAATTATGTAACAAGTAGTAGAGAAATAATACATTTACATTACAAAAAGATGAAAACAATCTAACTGTATTTTCTTTATGGTACAGTAAATTGGTGCAAAAAATCCTTGTGGGTAATTAATCCTACGGTAGGTTAAAGTTGGAAGGGGCTTTATTGATGAGTTCGTCTTGGTCAAGAAAAGGAAAAAATAGTAGATTCACTTACAATTTTTCTTCAATTAAAAAGATATCCATTATTACAGTGTTAATGACAAGTTTAACGGTTAATGTAGGTTTTGCAAAAGAAAATCATAATGAAGATTTGAATAAAATTTATCACGTTTACGTGGGAAATAAATATATAGGTGCGGTCTCTAATGAGAAAGCTATCGAAGAAATCATTGCGTCAAAGGAAAAAGAAGTAGGTCAAAACTACAAAGATTTATCTATCGATGCTAGTTCTTCTGTCAAAGTAATTCCAGAGAAAGTATTTAGTAATCAAACTAAAGATGTGGAGATTTTGGAGAAATTAGAGCAATCTTTAGTAGTTCAATCTTCATCACTTACATTATCTGTAAATGGCAAGCCTGTAGTTTCTTTAAAAGATGCAAAAGACTATGAAGATACTATTCGTATGCTAAAACTACAATATGTTTCACAGCAAGAGCTAAATAGTTTATATGTTAACCAGCAATCAACGAACGTTCCACCATTACAGACTGGTGAAGCGCGCCTTGTAGATGTTTCTTTTAAACAGGAAGTTTCAGGTACAACACAAAAAGTAGCACCAAATGCTATTGTAACGCCTACGGAAGCCGTGAAATATTTAATGACAGGCTCTCTTGAACAAGAAACATATAAAGTTCAATCAGGTGATGTTTTAGGATCGGTTGCCCAAAAACATGGATTAACAACAACTGAGCTAGCAGCGTTAAACCCAGGTATCACTGTTGATACAGTTTTACAGATTGGACAAGCATTAAACGTAACAGTCGCTAAACCATTTGTAACACTTGAGGTAAAACAGGAGAAGAAAGTTACTGATACTATTCCGTTTAAGAAAATAGTTGAAGAAGATCCGACGATGTATAAAGGTGAGAAAGTGATTAAACAACAAGGCGTTAATGGAAGAAAAGAAACATCTTATTTATTAACGTCTGAAAATGGGACTCGTATATCCAAAGTTGCGTTAGAAGAAGAAATTATACAACAACCAGTTGACGAAATTGAAGTAGTTGGTACGAAGGTAATTTCTTCACGTGGTACGGGTGAATTTACTTGGCCAACAGTGGGTGGCTATATTTCAAGTGGAATGGGTCAACGTTGGGGAGAGCTCCATCGTGGTATTGATATTGCTCGTCCGAATAATTATAATATTTTAGCTTCAGATAATGGTGTTGTTGTCGCTGCTGGTGTCTCAGGTAGCTACGGTAATCGTATCGTAATTGATCATCATAATGGTTATACAACGCTTTACGGACACCTTTCTTCAATTGAAGTGACAGTAGGACAAGTAGTAGAAAAAGGTTCTGTTATAGGTATTATGGGCTCTACTGGAAATTCAACAGGTACACATCTACACTTTGAAGTTGAAAAAAATGGTTCGTTAGAAAATCCACTAACATATGTAGGGCGTTAATCAGTTCGAATAGAAGACAGTCCAAAATAGGGCTGTCTTTTTGTATACGTTGTATATAAATCTATGTTATTTCCCAAGAAATATTTGTCGAAAAATAGTTCGATACAATATCGTTTAATGTCTTAGGATTTAGAATAATGCATAGAAGCTAAAAGCATGGTAGAGTTAGAGTAGTGACTTTAACTTCTTTCAGCAAAATTCCCCCACTGGTGAGTTGAATGCCAGTTGAAGTTATTTTTCAGCGGGTGCCTGCTGAAATAGAAGAACTTAGGCTAAGAACTTCACATCCTGTGAAAACGCCTGAGTGACCAACATCGTGCTGTTGTTGCTGACGCTTCGCTTTCGCACAGTTAAAACCGTGTTGCTGACGCTTCGCTTTCGCACAGTTAAAACCGTGTTGCTGGCGCTACGCTTTCGCACAAAAGACATTTGTTGGCCTAAAGCCTCCGGAGGATGTCACGGATTCCGAAAGGAGTGCTTATAGGATGTTAGCCTAAAATCATCGCATTCATGTGATAACGGCTAACTGACCTGCATCGGTAAAAACGCCACGTCCTGTGGCATTACCGAAATGACCGACATCGTGTCGGCCTTCATGCAGGCCTAACCACAAAGCCGAATCATAATTGATAAAATACAAATCGTTTAAGAATAGATAAAAAGCGAAAGGGAGAGAAAAATATGGAAAAAACCATTTTAGTTGTTGACGATGAAAAACCAATCGCAGATATTTTACAGTTTAATTTAATAAAAGAAGGTTACAAAGTTATTTGTGCTTATGATGGAGATGAAGCCCTAGAGAAAGTTGAGGAAGAGCAACCGGATTTAATGCTTTTAGATATAATGTTACCTAAGCGTGATGGAATGGAAGTTTGTAGAGAAATACGAAAAAAATATGATTTCCCTATCATTATGCTAACGGCAAAAGGCTCTGAGATTGATAAAGTATTAGGCTTAGAAATGGGCGCAGATGATTATGTGACGAAGCCATTTAGTACACGAGAGCTTATTGCGCGTGTAAAGGCAAATATGCGTCGCTTACAGGTAGTAGCCCCTACTGCTGAAGAGGTCGAGGAAGAATCCAATGAAATTGTAGTAGGCTCTCTTGTTATTCAGCCAGACGCTTACTTAGTATTGAAACGTGATGAAGCAATTGAACTAACGCATAGGGAGTTTGAATTGTTACATTATTTAGGTAAGCATATCGGTCAAGTAATGACGCGTGAACATTTACTGCAAACTGTGTGGGGCTATGACTATTTCGGCGATGTACGAACAGTTGATGTAACAATTCGTCGTTTGCGGGAAAAAATAGAGGACAATCCTAGTCATCCGGCTTGGATTGTTACACGCCGTGGTGTAGGTTATTATTTACGAAATCCTGAACAGGAGTAAAAAGGAATGCAGAAAGTAAGCTTCTTTAAATCAATTCATGTCAAGCTAGTACTAATTTACATTTTACTCATCCTACTTGCATTGCAAATAATAGGAATCTATTTTGCGCAAGAATTAGAGAAAAATTTAAAAAGCAACTTCCGAGAATCCATTTTTCAACGTGTCGATTTGATGGAATATAGCATTCGTGAAGAAATGTTAAAAGAACGCGATGAAAGTAGTATGCCGTCTCTTGAAGAGAGCTTGAAAACGATAGTTATGGAGTTTTCCACGGGGTTGAGGGAAGTTTCTAATAGCGATATTTTAGAAATCCGTGTTATCGATAATAGACAACGTATTCGCGCCACATCTGAGGTAGACAATCAAAGTTTGATTGGACAGCGCTCGAATAATGATCTCGTGCGCCGTGCAATCTCTGCAGAAACTTTATTTGAAAACATTAAACTTGATAATAAAACAAGAAATCGAGTGTGGGTGTTAGCTTCTCCAATTCGAGAGGGTGCAGGTCCTGATGATGAAATCGTAGGGGTACTCTACATTGAAGCTAATATTGAATCTGTTTTTAAACAAGTGAATGACATTAACGGTATTTTCCTTGGGGGTACGGCAGTATCCTTGGTGATTACTATCTTTTTAGGAATTTTAGTGGCACGAACAATTACACAGCCAATTGTAGATATGCGTAAGCAGGCACAGGCGATGGCAAAGGGTAACTATTCTAGAAAAGTGCGGGTTTATGGTACAGATGAGATAGGACAGCTTGCGATCACCTTTAATCATTTAACGAATCGCTTGCAGGAGGCGCAATCTACTACAGAGGCAGAGCGGCGAAAGCTCGATTCGGTCCTTAGTAATATGACTGATGGTGTTATTGCGACAGATCGAAAAGGGCGCATCATTCTTATTAATGATCCTGCGCTAGAACTGCTGCATATTTCAAGAGATATTACATTAGGTCGTCCGATTGCATCTGTTTTAGGTATTGACCAAGAGTATAGTTTTGAGGATTTAATTCATATGAATGATGCGGTGAATCTAAATTTCAGTACAGCAGACGCACCGTATATTTTACGTGCGAATTTCTCGGTTATTCAAAAAGAAACAGGCTTTATTAATGGGCTCATTACCGTACTGCATGATATTACAGAGCAGGAAAAAATAGAGATGGATCGTAGAGAATTTGTATCGAATGTGTCACATGAATTACGGACACCATTAACGACGATGCGTAGTTATTTAGAGGCGTTAGCAGATGGTGCATGGAAAGATGAAAATATTGCTCCAACATTTTTGAATGTCACACAAACAGAGACAGAGCGTATGATCCGTTTAGTGAATGACTTATTGCAGTTATCACGAATGGATAGTTCAGATTATGAATTGAATAAAGACATTGTTCTATTCAACTCATTCTTTAACCGTATTATCGATCGTTTTGAAATGTCTAAGTCAGACAAAGTAAGATTTGAACGTTTATTACCAGAGGCATCTTATTATGTAGAGATTGATACCGATAAGGTGACACAGGTTATTGATAATATCATTTCCAATGCTATTAAGTATTCACCAGATGGAGGTAATATTCGTTTTGGTTTTACAGTGCAAGGAGATATTCTGAAGGTTATGATTTCTGATGATGGTATGGGAATTCCTAAGGAAAATGTAGGACGTATTTTTGACCGTTTCTATCGAGTAGATCGAGCTCGAGCTCGTTCTATGGGAGGAACTGGTCTAGGGCTAGCTATTGCCAGGGAAATGATTGAAGCTCATGACGGTAAAATATGGGCTGAAAGTGAGGAAGGACATGGAACAACAGTGTTCTTCACATTACCACTTAATTTAGATGATTTTGACGAGGCAGGTGAGTGGGAATGAAATATATAGAACCAGTTAAATCAGTTGTATTATTTCTACTCGTTGTGCTAAGTGTGGTTTTAACTTTTATAATTTGGACATACACGCCAGATTATAAATATATTGAACAGACTGAGGGCAAAGAAATCCTGATTGGACCACAAAAAAAAGTGGCGGATGTTATTCGTCCATATAAAGCTATTTACCGTTTTGATAAGGAATTTACCGGAACAGTTTCTAATAGTGTCATGGAAGATATTATGCAAACATTTGAGGGATGGAATGTTCTAGATTTAATGCCTGTAAACAATAATCTTACGGCCGACTCTGTAAACGAGATGATTCGTACTAATAATTGTATGACTGTCTTTTTTACAGGTGAGATTCCTTACTCTGCCTTTAACACAATTTTTCAGTTCGCCGATAAGGAGCTACCTGAAACAACCTTTAATCGTATGATTATAGATTGGAGTACTTATAGTAACAAAGATTTACAGGTGTTTTTCATTAGTGGCAATAATGAATCATTGATGCGTTCGCATGTAAGCTTAGAAAATGCTAATCAGTTTGTACGAAATATTATTGAGCCAGCGAAAACATATGGCACTTTTACAGAGGTTGAGCGAGATGGCTTTACCTCACTATATATTGCAAACGATAAAGTTGAAGCAGCAAAGTATACGTATTTTATTGAAGAGAAACCTGAATTATTTAAAAATGTATTATTTACGAATCTAAAAAATGTCCGGCGAACTGATGAAAGTACAACTACTGAAAAATATCATGATGGAATGTCACGGATGGTGCTTGATTCAAAATTGAAATCATTGACTTATGTCTATCCAGCTGCAGAAAGTAGTATAAGAATAGAACCTTCCAAGCTCTTGAAGGATAGTTTTGAATTTATCAATGAACACGGAGGCTTTACAGATGATTATCGCTATGTATCAACAAGTACAAGCAATAACCAATTAGATTATCAGTTATATTTACATGGATTACCGATTTATAGTGATCATGCTATAAATCGAATTACAACCGTTTGGGGAGATAATCGTATTTTCCGCTACAAACGTCCATACTTTTCTTTTGAGAAAGATATTACATCCGAGAGAGAGATGAAAGAACTTCCGTCAGGAACGGAAATCGTTGAAAAAATTAAAAAGCTAGATAACATTGCATTATCAGATATAGATGACATTGTTGTGGGTTTCAATTTGACTCAAGATCAAAGAACAATAGTGACATTAGAGCCGTGCTGGTTTGTCATTCGTAATGGTGTATCCACGAATCTGACGCCTGAAGTAGTAGGGGGTGTCAAAAATGGATTGGAATAGAACAAAATCTATTTTTATAGTCGTTTTTTTAATCTTAAATATCTTCTTGTATTGGTTGTATTTAAATCGCTATAATGAAGCGCAGAGCGTAGAAATACTAGGTGAAAAAACAATAGAAGCCCGTTTAAAAGATGATAATATTACGTATGGACCACTGCCTAATAGTAACGAGTCTGCTACTTACATTACAGGCGAAGTGCATATTTTTAAAAATACTGCTCCTGATGATAATCAGAAAGTGAGTTTCACTGATGAAACACATACACAAATAAGTGCTAATTTTATCAATCCTGTGAAATTACGAAATATTAATGATGATACAAGCTTTATCGATTTTGTCCACACAAACGTTAAAAGTGGAGATTCTTATGCATTATGGGAGGTAGACCGTGAGGAACGGGTCGCAGTCTTCTTCCAGAAGAAAAATAATCGAATGTTCTATTACAATGATAGTGCTGTATTAAAAGTACACTGGAATATGGATAACGAAGTGATAAAGTATGAGCAGACAATGATTGACAATTTTGAAGAGATGGAGCAACAGGAAACTGTTATTCCACCACTTCAAATTTTCCAAACACTGTATAATAAAACGCTATTAAAGCCAGATTCGAGTATTACGCAAGTGAAGTTAGGTTACTCGACATTTAGTAAATTATATAAAACGCAAGTGTTGATACCAACATGGGAAGTACAAGTGGAATTATCGGACGGAGAAATAGAAGAGTACTTCGTTGATGCTATTGATGGGAAAATTATTGAAATTCAAGGAGACAAGCAACAAGGTGAAGAGGAAGACTGGGGAGTTGAATGATGCGATTTAGTGTTTTAGCCAGTGGCAGCACAGGAAATTCGATTTATGTAGAGAATGATGATCATGCATTTATTGTCGATGCTGGTCTAAGTGGCAAAAAGATGGAGCAACTATTTACAAAAATCGACCGTAATATGAAACAGCTAAGTGGCATTTTCGTTACGCATGAGCATAGTGATCATATTAAAGGGATAGGTGTATTGGCACGGAAATATAATGTACCTATTTATGCAAACAACAAAACATGGCAGGCGATGGACGGGCTAGTTGGTGATATACCTCTAGAGCAACGTTTTGAATTTGACATGGATACTGTAAAGCATTTTGGTTCATTAGCTGTTGAATCCTTTGCTGTATCACATGATGCAGCAGATCCAATGTTCTATAGTTTTCATGAAAACGGGCGTAAGCTTGTTGTTATTACGGATACAGGCTATGTTAGCGACCGTATGAAGGGTATCATTCGAGGTGCTGATTCCTTTGTATTTGAAAGTAACCACGATGTGAATATGCTGCAAATGGGGCGCTATCCATGGTCTATCAAACGTCGTATTTTAAGTGATGTAGGGCACGTTTCAAATGAGGATGCAGCTATAGCAATGAGCGAAGTAGTATTTGAAAAACCAACAAATATTTATTTATCACATTTAAGTATGGATAATAACATGAAAGAGCTTGCGCGCATGAGTGTCACACAAACTTTGCAATCTTGCGGCATTATTGCCGGAGAGTATTTAAATTTATTTGATACAGATGCAGAAGAGCCGACAAAATTAGTAACTGTTTAACTTCTTTCAGCAAATGTTTTTTGTAACGTAAGTGAAACGGCAGTTACAAGTGGTTTTGGCTAAACGTGAGTTAATAATATATTCTAATGAGGCTGTTCAATCACATTTTCTATAAAATGTGATTGAACAGCTATTTTTATGCCCATTTTATTTATTTTTCATCTGATTTTAATGTTTGAATTGTAATATTAGGGTAACAACTAACAAATACTGATACGGGAAAGGATGAGGAGAATGAGCTATTTTCAAGATGATGATAAAAACAATGATTTTCTAAAAAATGATGAAATACAGAAATCACCTCTTCAGGAGCGACTAGAACAAGAGGAGCGAGAAATGCAAGAGAAGCGTCATAAAAAGAAAGGCGGTGGCGGAGGTAAGGGTGGTTACTTTTTCACTGGTCTTATTGGTGTCATCATAGGCGCTTTACTCGTTTGGCTCATGATGCCTGGCCTTGTCAACCAAATGCCAGGTACAACGACAAGCAGCACAGCTAAAAATGAAACAACGATTAATCAAGTTGCAACAGAAGTGACTACTGATGTTACAAAAGCAGTAGATAAGGCTTCAGGGGCTGTTGTAGGAATCACGAATATTCAAGAAGTGGCAAGCGGCGGATTCTGGAATCCACAATCCTCAACAGAACAGCCTGCAGGAAGCGGTTCAGGTGTTATTTACAAAGTTCAAGGTGATAAAGCCTTTATCGTGACAAATAACCATGTTATTGAAGGTGCAAAACAGTTAGAAGTAACAATGCCAGATGGAACAAAAGAAGTAGCACAAATAGTTGGTCACGATGTTTGGACAGACTTAGCGGTCATTTCAATCAGCTCTAAAGATGTTAAGACAGTGGCGACATTTGGTAACTCAGATGTATTAAAACAAGGTGAATCAGTTATCGCAATCGGTAACCCACTTGGCTTAGAATTCTATGGCTCTGTTACTACAGGTGTTGTTTCTGGTAAAGATCGCTCTGTACCAGTAGACATAAACAGTGATGGCACAATAGATTGGCAACAAGAAGTATTACAAACAGACGCAGCTATCAACCCTGGTAATAGTGGTGGTGCACTTGTTAACCTTGCTGGTGAATTAGTCGGCATTAACTCCATGAAAATTGCACAATCCTCTGTTGAGGGTTTAGGCTTCTCGATTCCGATTAACTCAGCAATTCCGATTATTGAGGAATTAGAGAAAAATGGTGAAATGAAACGTCCAACAATGGGTATTTCATTAGTAGACTTAACGGATGTTCCAGCATTCTACCAACAACAAACGTTACAATTGCCAAAAGACTTAACAACAGGTGTTGTTATTACAGATGTTGTGGCGAACTCTCCAGCTTCAAAAGCAGGCGCTAAACAATACGATGTGATTGTTGAAATGGATGGCCAAAAAATCGAAACAGCCATCGATTTACGTAAACATTTATATAACGACAAAAAAATTGGTGATAAATTAACGATGAAAGTATACCGCCAAGGTAAATTAGTGGATCTATCACTAACATTAACAAATAGCGATTCATTGTAAATTAAAAATCAGTGGGGATTATATAATCTCCACTGATTTTTTTGGGAATCTAAAGATATTATTTATCATCAAAAGTTGGAGCTAATATTCGTTAGAATGTATGCCATTTTTATAAGTTGATCTTCGTTCCGGCTGGGTGACTCCTTCGTGACCAACATCCTGTTGTTGCTGTCGCTGCGCTTTCGCACAGAAAACATTTGTTGCCCCGACGCCCCCAGAAAAGCACCCAGCCGAAATGGAAATCAACCCCACATTATTGTGAGGAGCCAAAAATATTCAGAGGCAATTGAATGAATTATTAAGAATGATTTAGAAAATAGTGTGGATAACTAGAAAATTGTGAATAATAACATTAACACAACGAGTGGCGGTGTGAAGCCTGTTCTTCCATACTTGCCTGTCCTTTGTTACAATAGATTGTGGATAACATAGACCGAATTGTGAATAAGTTTGTGGAAATTTCGGAAAATAAGAAGAGGTGTAAAAATGGAAAAATACAGCTGTGAAAACCATATAGAACACGCTTTAGACATGTTTGTGGCAGAGCAAAAAGAGTTCCCGATTATGGATAAAATCGAAGAGGATAAAAAGTTATCCACAAAATGTAGCTACTGTGAACTACCTGCAGAATATCTTGTATCAAGTAAATAACTTTACACAAGATATAGGAATAGCTTGTGGATATGTTGATAACTTTTGTGGATAATTTGTTTGTAAATGAAATGTAAAGGTGGATAACGTGTGAATATAACGATTGTATCAGTCGGAAAACTAAAAGAAAAGTACTTAAAAATGGGCATAGACGAATACGTAAAACGTCTTGGCGGCTACGCAAAAATGGATATAGTCGAAGTACCAGATGAAAAAGCACCCGAGCAGCTAAGCGAAGCAGAAATGGAAATCGTCAAGAAAAAAGAGGGTGAACGTATTCTATCTAAAATCGGCTCAGATACATACGTTATCGCTTTAGCTATTAACGGCAAAATGAAGACTTCGGAACAAATGGCGGCAGATCTTGAATCCCTCATGACCTACGGCAAAAGCAAAATCGCGTTTGTCATTGGCGGTTCCCTTGGTTTACATGATGATGTGTTAAAACGAGCTGATGAGCAACAATCCTTTGGAAAGATGACATTACCACATCAGCTAATGAAACTTGTTTTGGTGGAGCAGGTTTATAGGAGTTTTAGAATTATGAAGGGTGAACCGTATCATAAGTAAGTGTGGTTTTTAAAAAGATCCACCTAGAAAGAGTTTTATGATGATATGGTAACAAACGGGTTTTTAACTGAAATAGATAAAAAAGCAATGCTGTTTTCCAACCCATTCATCGAAATCGAACAATATATTGCAAATTATATTTGGTACGAACATATTAATTTTAGAGTGCATCCTCTATTAGTCTAAAATAGATAGGCCGTTTGTGGTGAAATTGCATATAGCCTAGATACGGAGAACTGTATCATAAATAAGTGCTGTTAATAAAAGGGACATCAAGATCATTATAATTAAATAATCTTGATGTCCCTTTTTTAGTCTATTTAATAGGTTTTATAAGGGGGAAGTTTTGTAATAAATTTTTTTTCTGCTCATTCATCATACGATAAATTCAATTACATAATCGTATTTATAGGGGAATAGTTGTTGTCAATATATAAACTGTATTTTGCAACCGATTTAAGAAGTGTAATATAGAGTAATTTAATATACAGTTAAATAGGCTATAATTAGGTATAAAAATTTAGTTAATATTTATTATAATGCAAGATAAACTATATTTATAAGGGAGTTATGACTAACATGTTCGTAAGGTTAAGGAAATCTTTTTATAGAATCATTAATAAAATTTTCACCGAAACAGTTATTGAAGTGTTGTTCATGGGAGCGATTTTAGTAGCTATCTATTTCTCATTAGATTTAAATGGTCAAAACTTTTTTAGTAAAGTCGATGTAACGGTATTTTTAGCCGTTATCGTTGCATTTATCGTTAATATGGTAAAAACATCGGTTTCTAGATTTATTCGTAAAAAAATTGAGGATTTTAATAAGCTTTCAGATGACTATAATTACTTAATTAAGCAGTATCCTTGCGAGAAAAATTTAATAAAGTATGATAATACAGTTGAAATTAACCGTTTTTTATATAGAAAAACGTTAAAAAAATATAAAGATGGCACGGCAAAATTTCCTGTAATTATAGAGCGCATTTTACATGATGCTA
This sequence comes from Lysinibacillus sp. NPDC093688, assembly GCF_050280145.1. Lineage (NCBI taxonomy): Bacteria > Bacillati > Bacillota > Bacilli > Caryophanales > Bacillaceae > Lysinibacillus > Lysinibacillus sp. NPDC093688. Next base: position 25,224 of record NZ_JBNNUX010000024.1, on the reverse strand, counting down.
AATTTGAAATAAAAGACAAACCTCAAGAGCAATACGAGTTACCTGAGCGCATCAAAGAAAATTATGAAACGATTATGCAGGCACATGAGTTTTCAGACGTATATAACCAGTTAAATATTCGATTAAATGATTATGAATATGACAAAGCAACAAATAGTTTAAAGCTGGTTACCACAAGAACTACTTATTTTGATTCTTTAGTTACGAACCGTGCAATGGATTATAAATGGGGATTAAAAACTAGTAATCGTGAAATTTATGATTTCGGCCCCTACGTAAATCAATTAAAAGAATCCAAGCTTTCAAACCATTTAGGTTTTAATGGCTTTGTTGAAACATCAGACGGTAAAATTGTATTCGTAAATCGCAGCAATAATGTTTCAATTGGTAAAGGAACATTAGGGAATAGTGTTGGAGCATCATTAAAAACAATGTACGCGCTTAATGAAGACAAAGAATTTACGGAGAATGGCTTAGTTGAAAGTATGATTAAAGAAATACATGATGAACTAAAGCTGGAACGTAAAGATTTTAATTTTTCATCTAAAAACATTATTGCAATATACAGAGATTTAGTAGAAGGTGGAAAGCCACAGCTATTGTTTTATATAAAAACTACTAAATCTTCAAACCAAGTAAATGAAATGTTTATAAATGCTACGAAAAAAACAGAGAAGGCTTATTTGCAAACTAAATTAGCAATGGATGGTAATGAACTAGTTTTCATTGATCGTAATCGATTAAAAGAAGTCTATATAACGCCAGAAATGATTATTTTTGAAGGTAAATCATATTTAACAATGCCAAGTGCTTCAGCAGCCATTGTTATTTTAATGAATTACCTTGAGGAATGTGAAAAACAATGAATATTGTGGAGAAAAATTTAGTAGGAAAGCATGTAGACCAGTTTTTGTGTGAAGATGGTATTTTTATAAGTAATGATTTTATCGCTGTTATTGATGGTGTTACGTCTAAAGGAGAATTATTATGGAATGGTCATAAAAGCGGTGTATATGCGAAAGATTTAGTTATGAATTTGCTAAAAAATATACCTAGAGATATTTCGACTGTAGCTTTATTTAATAGTATTAACAAGTTATTTAAAAATGAGTGCGCTAAAAGAAACATTTCTGAATCAATTAACGAGTATTTACGAGCATCTTTAATTATCTATAGTGGATATTATAAAGAAGTTTGGTCGTATGGTGATTGCCAGTGTATGATCGATACACAATATTACCCTCATACGAAAATAGTAGATGAATATATTGCTAATATACGTGCCCTCTTTATTGATTCGTATATAGAAAATAATTTAAAAGTAGAGAAAAATAAAATAAATACATTAAGTAGAGAAGCAATTAACGTATTTATACAGAGACAATTATATTTAGAAAATAAAAATAGTGAGTTTTCATACGGTGTATTAAATGGACAACCAATCAATAGAAACTATTTAAATGTATATGCCGTTGAGAGTGGTGCAGAAGTTATTTTAGCAAGTGATGGTTACCCAAGGCTATTTAGTACGCTAATAGAAAGCGAACTAAATTTAAAGGGAATTTTAGTAGAAGATCCCTTATGTTACAAGCAATACAAATCAACAAAAGGTGTAGAAGAAGGACAATTAAGCTTTGATGATAGAGCGTATATTAAATTTATTACGGATTAAATCAAATTTAAAAATAGCAAATGACGTATTCATATTAGTACGCTTTTTTAATTTTAAAGGGCTAAATAAAATTCTTTTGTAATATTTAGTCGCTAATCCTATTAATAAATTGTATATATTTAAACGAAAAAGACCGTTACAAGAAGAGTTAAAGGTATTAGTAACTAGGCTAGATTTTGGGTACTAAATATTGAATACGTAAAAATTACCAGTTAAACTGGTGAGGTGAACCGTACCATAAGTAAGTGCGGTTTTTAAAAAGAACCACCTAGAACGTTGATTTGTGAGCGTTTTAGGTGGTTTAAATTTTATTTATCATTGTTTTTCCCATTTACGTCCTTTTTCTTGTGTTGGTGGAAGTCGATCTCCTCTATCAATTTCAATTATACGAGGTTTAGATACTTCTCCACCTCTTGGACCAACTTTTTTGTATTTTCCTGGTGGTTGATTATCCATTCCTGGCTTTTTTAAGTCACTCATTTTATCACCTCCAATATTTATATACTACCATATTTTGTTATAATTAAATTACATTTAACTCTATGTGTAATCTATATACTAAAGGAGATTTAATATGCTCAATCAAAAAATTTTAAAGACCAACTTGTGGTTTCATAAACACAAAAAAATTTCAACGTTGGCTTTAGTAATGCTAATTTTGTTAATTGGTTTAATAATTTTCAAATTGTTTTCTAATGTAGAGGTTACAATTAATAATTCATGGTTTGGTGTAATAGGAGCTGTGATAGGAGCATTGGTTGGTGGGATGGTAACTTTATTCGCAAGTAAATGTAAGTTTGTATATCATTTTCTAAACCCATCAATAAGAAATTTCGAATTAAGTCAGATTCCACTAATTTTTCTCCAGTAGAGTTCAAACTTTCAAATATTAATTGAGGATCATCAACATCTCGCTCTAATGCTATTTCTACAATATCTAATTTAGCTAACCCATCGTAAAGTTCTTCAATATTGATTTTTTGACTTTTAATTTGTTTGTAAAAATATCGATAATTATTGATAATATTACTATTTGATGTGGTTTCATTGAGGGGAGTACCATAAATAAGCTTGTCATAAATAACTTTATCTTTTTTAGTTAAATGTAATTTAATATAATCATTATTCTTTTTTTTACTATTAACTAGGTAAGTTTCTTCAATTTCTTCAGCAATAGTCTCATCAATTTCATCGGAATTTTCTTAATCAGTTCTTATTCATTGGTATCATATGAATGGTCTGTTAAGTGGATAGAGCCATTGAAGGTGACTGGCAATGGAAGGATATCAGGACCTAACAAAAGTGAATTGAAGTTATTAGAAGTCCTTATGGTCGTTCCTATCATCGGGTCGAAACAGGCTAGCGCTATCACGGTAAACCGTATCATAAGTAATAGAGGTTTTCCATGTATAATAGGATACAGATATAAAATTAAAAATAGTAAACTGATCTAGAACTAGACTGTTAGCTAGAAATTATACTTTTAATTTTAGTAGGCTTTGATTGGAGACATTGTGCATGTTAAGAGAACAGACGAGATATTCTAGGCTCGCGAGTATAACCAAAGTAATTAATACAAAGTTAGAACTACGTGAAGTTTTACAGCGTGTAACGCAGGCAATATCCGAGGAAATCGTGCAATGTAACTCGGTTGGTATTTATTTACCAAAAAAAGATGGCACATTTAGAGGATTTGTAGGAAAACCAGAAGATATGAAGGGCATGACGCTCGATACACAGGTAATTGATATTGAAACAGACTTACTGGCCAAAGAGGTTATTGAAACTAAAAAAACCATCTATATCTCTGATACCTCAAAGGATAATCGGCCGGACCCGAGATCGGTAGAAGCCTTCAAAATTAAATCCTTATTAGCACTGCCTATCTCATATGAGCAAGAGATATTTGGTTTAGTTTTTTTATTTGATTATGGAACGCCGATGAATTTAACAGAATCAGAAATTCAGAGTGTTGAAGCATATGTGAATATGGCTGCAGTTGCAATTCAAAACGCAAATAATTTAAAGCAAAAGGAAAACCTTATTGCAGAAAAGCAGTTGTTACTCAATGTTACACGTGATTTGTCGATGTGTTCCTCCGTACAGAAAAGTCTTGATAAATGTTTTTACTACTTAGGAAAGGTTTTAGGTAGCAAAAAAAGTGCAGCCCACATCCTGGATCCGTTGGGAAAAAACACAATCACATTCATGAAGTTTAATAAAGACTGTGATTGGACAGAAGCCAATTGGATGGAGAATCTTAAAAGCATAAGAATGAACCAAAGCTACGAAGCTATGATTCAACAGATTATTGAAACAAAAAGTATAATTCTCACTCCAAATATAGATAGTATGAGTCTACTTATGATGCCACTGGTTTCAATGGGGGAAGTATTAGGGGTTATAACAGTTGTCAATTTAGGAGGGGAAACAGGTAATTTCCATGAATCTCAAATTCAATTAGCAAAATCGATAGTCGATGCCACAGCCCCTACAATTTCAAACTTGTTATATATGGACCAACTTGAAAATATGGTAGAAGAGCGAACAAGGGAACTAGCTGCTGCTAATGAAAAGGTTACAAGTGTTATTGAAAGTATAACGGATGGATTCTTTGCATTGAACAAAGAGTGGGAATTTCTTTACATGAATAAACATCAATATTTGCCGCAAAGGAAAACGGCAAAAGATGTATTAGGCCAGAATATATGGGAAATTTTCCCGAAATGTGTAGATACGGTCATGTATAAGGAATTTCATCGTGCGATGTCAGAGCGAATAGCAGTACATTTCGAAATGACCTCAGCATATGGTGATTATTGGTACGAAGCAGTTGCTTACCCATATGATGAGGGAATCTGCTGCCTTTTAAAAAACATAACCGAAAAAAAGAAATATGAGAAGGAATTGAAAAGATTATCAAACCTAGACTTAATAGGTCAGATGGCAGCAGGTATTAGCCATGAGATTAGAAATCCTATGACAACAGTACGAGGATTTTTGCAGCTATTAAAAAAAGAGAGCGAATTCGAAAAACATAATGATTACTTTAATGTAATGATCGAAGAGCTTGACCGTGCCAATTCTATTATTACTGAATTCCTTTCTATAGGTAATACAAAGACATCTGATTTACAGATGTTAGATTTAAATTCTATTATTCGAGATATTACTCCTTTAATAAAGATAGATGCATTTAATCAAAATAAAATTATTCATTTTAATCTGAAAGACATTCCAGATTTACTTTTAAATCGTAACGAAATACGACAATTGATAATAAATCTATACCGTAATGGCTTAGAATCAATGAGCACAGGTAAGGTTCTATCCATCAGTACCTACAAAGGAGATGAAAATTGTGTAATTCTTGCAGTACGGGATCAAGGAGAAGGTATCAGTCCTGCGATAGTAGAGAAATTGGGTACTCCATTTTACACGACCAAAGATAATGGCACTGGCTTAGGACTAGGCATATGCTATGCAATTGCTGCCCGTCATAACGCAAAAATTGAATTTCAAACAGGATCTGAAGGAACTACTTTTTTTGTAAAATTTACTTATATATGAAAAAATGAAACTCTGCTTTAGTGTTGTTACGAAGAACCGTAGTGTTGAATAGATTAGCAAGATATGCAAACTCCTTTACTTGCATATCTTGTTTGTTATGAAGGTATTTACATATAATGCGCTGAATAAATTTATAAGTCCAAATCTAAAAAAATTATTTCTATAATTATTAATAGCTATGAGGAAATCTGCGCTATATTGATATGCTATTTCGAAGGAGGTATAGAATGAAGCAACTTTATATAAAGCAAAAGGTATTCAGTCTAAGTGGCAAATTTACGGTAAAGGATCAGCAGGAGAAGGATGTTTATTACGTAGAGGGTAGTTTTATGCAAATTCCAAAGACTTTCTCCATTATGAATAAAACAAGAGATGAAGTAGCGCTTATTACGAAAAAGGTGTTCAGCTTTTTACCGAAGTTTTTTGTTGAGGTAAATGGTCGAGAGGTGTTAACGATAAAGAAAGAATTTTCTTTCTTTAAAGCACGCTATACGATTGATGCAGCAGACATTGAGATACATGGTAACTGGTGGGATATGGATTTTCAGGTCTTACAGCATGGTGTAGTCATCGGTAAAGTGAACAAGGAGTGGTTCACTTGGGGAGATAGCTATAAGGTTCAAATATTGGATGAGGAGATGGAGGCCATCATTATTGCGTTCGTTGTTGCAATTGATTGTGTGAAGGCTGACCATGCAGCTGCTTCCTCAGCAGCGACTTAGAAAATTAACATTTTGAAAATAACCTCCATTAAAGGTGCAACGGTGAACCGTATCATAAGTAAGTGCGGTTTTTAGTGAGAGCGCTAATCCAAATATAGATTAGCGCTTTTACGAGGACTATACATCACTTGAAGCAGTTAAAGAACTATCAGATACTTGTCGCCCAAACATAGAGAAATTTGTTATGGACTGGTCGGGAGAACTTGAAGTTCATAAATTTTTTAATTTCAAATACGGTGAAGTTATAAGACATGTCACCGTTCATGAGATACATCACATAGGTCAGTTATCAATATGGGCGAGAGAAATTGGACGGGAACCAATTACGGCAAATCTCATTCGAAGAGGGCTATTAGATTAGAGAATTCCTAGAGGGCGAATGTACAAAAAGACATCGTCCCTCTTTGTTTTTTGTACACGTTAGCTACAAATATGTTTTACAAACATCACGTTGGTATTAAGCAACAATCTTTACTAAAACAGCCTAATTTATTGAGTAAGAAAATATAAATTTTCGCAGAAGGTAACATCGAAAATGCTATTATTTACGTTTATGGCAAAGCGCTTTTGTTCATGATTTTAATTGATAGCCCCAAAAAATTTCATGGAAACAAAAAAGGCAACATCTCACAAGGAGATGTTGCGGTAGAATTCTTTGTTCCTGAAGAACTCTAATGGGTTTGGCACCCAATGATGCTAATTTGTTCAATCTGAAATTACCATTATTCGGTGTCAATAATTGTTGTTTACTACTTAATTAATATAGCATAGCAACCTGTGATATATTAATTAATTATGTATTCTGTGTATAAGTTGCACAAAATACATAAAACTGAGGACACATTCGATTTATATTTAAGCGTTGTATAAAAATCGCACTTAAGCCGCCAAGGTATCCCGTGCAGCTTATTACAAATGGGTAAATCGTCAACCCGTAGCGCGAGAACTGGAAAACGAACAACTCGTGGAATCAATCCAACACTTATATAAGCAAGTAGATGGCATATACGGCTATCGTCGCATCACGATGACAATTAACCGTAAACGTGAAAAAGAAGGATTAGAGAAAGTGAATAAGAAACGAATATATCGCCTAATGCAAATTTGCGGTTTAGAGGCGGTTATTCGACGTCGTCCGAAAAAGTACCGAAAAGTTAAGCCGGATTATGTGGCTGAAAATGTGTTAGCACGTGAATTTACTGCAGAAAAACCGAATCAGAAATGGTGTACAGATGTCACAGAGTTTAAGTATGGGAACGGGAAAAAGGCTTATTTAAGTGCGATTATCGATCTCTATGACAAATCCATCGTGAGTTATGTATTGGGACATTCGAATAATAATGATCTTGTTTTTAAGACGATCAGACCGGCGGTTAATCAATTGTCTAAAGATGTGTTTCCACTGTTACATAGTGATCGTGGATATCAATATACATCAAAAGAGTTTAAGCGAATCATGGAGAAAGCAGAAATGGTTCACAGTATGTCGAGAGTAGGCCGCTGCATCGATAATGGACCGATTGAAGCGTTTTGGGGGACAAGTAGAGAAGTAAATTTACATAAATTCGATTCATTTGAAGCGTTAAAGCATGCCATCGATACGTACATCACGTTCTATAATAACGAACGTTACCAAGAAACATTAAACGGTTTGAGCCCCTTAGAGTACAGGGCCCAAGCCGCTTAAAGCATTTTTCTTATTTCCACTGTCTACTTGACAGGGAGCAGTTCAAAATTACCATTCTTGGGCTTTTTATTTCGGTGTATTTACTCTAATAAGGACGTCCTAGACTGCCTCTTTGCTTTTATACACTGATGTAAGAGCTATCGGAATTAGCTCTATCTGCTCTAATTTTTACCAAATGGTAACTCGATCCTCCGGAGCTACATACATGCCATCTCCAGGTTTAATTCCATAGGTATCATAGAATTGCTGGAAGTTCACAATCGTGCGGTTTACCCGGATTTTATTGGCTGAATGTAAATCGTTTTTGCTTAATAGCGCTGCAAATTCTTTTGTAGTTGTGGATTTCCATATTTCTGCATTTCTTTCGAAATATGCTTTATAATCCGGATTACTCATTTCTGATACAACTTGCAATGAAGCCGCCATGCCACCTAAATCAGCGACATTCTCGCTTAGTGTAAGCTGACCGTCGCTCAACACACCGGGAATAATCTCAATTCCATTATAGAACTCAATCAGTTTCTGGTTTTTCTCTTTGAATTTCTTAAAGTCCTCATCTGTCCACCAGTTATTTGCATTTCCATTTTCGTCGTATGAAGATCCGTTGTTATCAAATGCATGGCTGATTTCATGGCCAATGACCATACCAATAGCACCATAGTTTGCTTCAGGTTTAGCGTTAATATCATAGAAAGGCGCTTGGAGAATACCGGCAGGGAACGTAATTTCGTTATTAAAAGCATTGTAGAAAGCATTTACGGTATATACGTTCGTTCTCCATTGCGTTCTATCAACCGGTTTTCCTAACTGCGCTTTCGCGTCATCAATGTATGCTTTGGTTACTGTGAAAGTATTAGAGAACAGCGAACCGCCTTCGTCATATGTCTTGATAGCTACTTTATCTAATGTCGTATCCCACTTATCGGGGTAACCGATCTTAACAATCATCGTATTCAGCTTTTTAATTGCTTTAGCTTTTGTTGTTTCTGACATCCAATCAAGAGATTTGATTCTTTCCTCATACGTAGCAATTAACTTCTCTACCATTTGCTCAACGTCTTTTTTAGCTTGTGGTGAAAAATGTTTCTCGGCAAACATTTGCTCCAAATATCCGCTCATTGTGCCAGTTGTCTTGGCTACTGCGATTTCCTTATCTGTTTTTTTACCTGTAACGCCGTATATGCTTGCGTCTAACTCAATAGCAGCATCTGCGAATTCATCTGACAACAATCCGCCTGTTGCCGAAAGCAATTGCACTTTGGAGTAAGCTTTAAGTACGTTAAGATTAGTCTCAGTCAAGAGTTCCGTGCCTTTTTGCGCCAGCTTCACATCGGTTACGATCACTTTATCAGCACTGTCGACTTTCATCGATTTCAAGACTTGTTTCATATCTATTGTTTTGAACATGTCATCGAATTGTTCGATTGTATACGGATTATAGTATTTATTGACGTCGCCTTGTTCATGAGGTTCAAGTGATACAGAAGCTAAGCTTTTCTCCATTTCGTAAACTTTCTCGGCAAGTCCTTTCGCAGCAGACTTTTCCGCGCCCGATGCCACAAGAAGTTTGTTCATATATTGAATATAGGCTTTTTTCGCTTTCACGTCTTCCGTTACAAAGCTGTTCTTATCCAGACCAGTAGATAAACCAGAGTAATACAAAGCATTTTCACTGCTGTTCTTTGCATCGTTCATGATTGCAAAGCCGAATAATGAGCTTAGACCCAATTCTTTCTCCAGGGTAAGATCTGCTTGAACGAGTTCATCAAGCGTTTTAGCCCCGTCAATTGCCTTTACATATTTTTGAATGGGCTCAATCCCTTGTTTATTTCTATTTTTTGAATCCAACGCTGTCGAATAGAAGTCGGCAATTTTTTGTTCTTTTGTTCCTTCTGCAAGTTGTTTGCCAGCGAGCTCATCTATTATTTTTTCGATTTTATCGCTATTTTCCTTGTGCAGCTCGGAAAATACGCCGCCCATGATTTCTCCTGCTGGAATTGCCGATTTATTTAACCATTTCTTATTGATTGCTTCATAAAAATCGTCATTTAAATGGGAGCCTTGAAGCGACCAAATTCTGGCGATAATGTTTTGGAATTCATCGATTGTAATAGTGTCATTTGCGCCTAATGTACCGTCAGGGTTACCTGTCAGTACGCCTGCTTTTGCCAGTTTATCGATATCTTTCTTAGCCCAAGCGGGTACATCGGTGAACTCGACGCCAAATGTTCCACTGCGTAGATCATTTCCGACAGGCTTTGGCAATTCGCCGAATGCCCTGCTCAACATGATTAAAGCTTCAACCTTCTTTGCTGGCTCATTCTCTCTTAAATCTCCGTTTTTAGAGCCTTGCATAACGGCTTCTTTATTAATTCCTTTTTGATAAGCGTCTGCTGCCATCAACAAGGTTTTTACAATCTCTCCTCTTGTCGCTGGTGGCGACGTTGTATCGGCATACACCGATACGCTAACTGATAGGACCATTATTGTGGCCATGAGTAAGGATAAAAACTTCTTTTTCATCTTCGTGCTCCTCTATATCATATTTGTAAAATAAAGATAAATGGGTATAATTTAGAATTTTCTCCATTTACATACCATTGTAGTTGATTTATTTCAGTTTGAAAATGTGTAAGAAGCTTTTTCGTTTTCAAGAGAGTATGATCTAGTCAATTTTTTCGATGATAGAGCTTTTAAGCAAGAGCGGTACTACAAGTAAGGTCACTTTTTTAGTTGAAAATTCCGCTATGAATTGTAGGGGTCAAACCGCAAACCGCACTAAGATACATCACGATGAACCTTATCATAAGTAAATGAGGTTTTTCAGTATTTAAAATAGTCTTTTATAAAGTTTATTTAAAAAGGATCTAATATCGTTATTGCTTTTATTATATTCCGGAGTAACTTGTGTCATACAACATGTTGGGGGAGTCATGCTTCAGATTCTGTAGTTGTGTACAGCAAAGAAGAAAAGATTCTATTGTTAGCGGACTGTATCTGTAGTGATTAAAATAAGGATGGATATGAATAACTTTATTTTTATCACAACAAAACAGCTGAGAGGTTCTCAGCTGTTTTTATTAGTTATTTCTACTTAGACTGTTTATTCGATAAGAAATTATAAATATTAACTTCACCAGACCCGTAAAGTGGATCTTGGCCGACTTTACCAAGATCAATGGCACTTTTTCTGATGGCAGCTGCTACTTGGGAAGGATTATATTCAGGGTGAGCAGCTTTAATCGCCTTTTATAACTACTTGGGGACCTTTTGTTGCAGGTCTAAAGGTGGAAGATAATTAGTATTTAATAGAAATATTGACATTTATTTTTTAGACAACTAAGCTTAATTGAAAATAGAGCTGGGGAGGGACTGCCAGTGGAATTCATTAAATTAAATTGTCCGAATTGTAATGGGAAAATTGAATATAAAGAAGAACAAGCATTCAAATGTCCTTTTTGTGAAACGGAAATAATGTTGAAAGAGAATAAAGTCTATTATGTTGATCAGACGATTAATAATTATTATGGTACAACTTCTTCGAATAAAGCTACACGTCCAAAACCGAATTTAAAAGTGCTTTTCATAATACCGATTGTAATCCTTTGTGTATTCCTGGGCTATTTTCTTTTGAGCAACAATCAAACAGAATATGGTAAGCGTAAGGAAATACCTGTTCGAGAAATGCCTGAAAGCGAAGTTCTTTTATTCTTTTTAAAAGATATTTTTGATAAAGGTGGAGCTATGCCGACTAAAGAAGAAATCGCAAGTATCCGTTATTTAAAGGCATACTATGCTGAAGATCAATGGCATTTTGATTACAGTCTTGAAGATCCGTTTACAAATAAGCAAGCCGAAATTTCTAACTATACTATTATGGATAAGTTATTAAATACACAAAAAATCGAACAAAAAGATTTCGAAGCCTTTACAGGTCTGGCGGTATTGAATTTGATGGGCAATTATGAAATATCACAGAGTGAAGAGGTAAGCTTCAGACATCTGGAAGGTTTAAAAAGCTATACAGGTAGCTTTAATGAATCATTTAGTAAAATTGCTGAATATTTTAGTGATAAGTCTACTGTTGTAGAACTCTCTATCCAAATTCGAAGTAATGATGAACTTGCTTTATTATTAGCGTTTCCTAATCTTCAATCACTTGAAATTTCGTATTTCACTGAGTCGGTTACAGACTTCCCTCTTCTGAATAAACTACCATTAAAATCATTGTCTTTACGTTCTACCAATGATTTGAAGTGGTTGTCTTCATTAACTGATTTAGAATCGTTAACAATAGATATGAGTGAAGCGACAGATTTTAACTCGTTCTATTCACTGAATCAATTACAAGAATTGAAACTTACAGCGGTGAAAAATTTAAAAACGCTTGATTTTATACAAAACATGCCCAACTTGCAATCGCTTGATCTTGAAAATATGGATATTACGAATGTAGAACGCCTTAGAAATAAGTCTTCATTAACAAAGCTGCGTTTAACTTATCTTTCTGAATTAGAATTGCTTGATGTTGTGAACAGCCTGACTTCACTGACCGATTTATCGATAACTGGTTATAGTGGTCAAATAGCATCGATTGTAGCACCCCGTTTAAAAAAAGCGGAATTAACAAGCTCCTTCCTACCCAAGTTAGAGGCACCTGCTTTAAAAGATTTAACTGTTGATATAAGTGGGGCGCAGTCGTATTTGAATGGAGCAGAATTACTGAGATACCCACAGCTAGAACAACTTACGGCGATGGAGGATGGCGACTTTATAGGCATCCGTTCTTTAAATCGTCTAGCAAATCTGCAAACAATAAATTTAAATGAGACCACTTTTTATGAAGAGACGAGTGAATTATTCAATTTACAGCATGTAAAAACGTTAAATTGTAATGAGTGTAAGTTTCAAATTAATAGTCAAAATTCGTTTAATAACAACAAACTGGAACATTTAACTTTGAATGATGTATCCTTCCGAATAGATAATGGTGACTGGGTACACGAAGTCGATAAGGTTATGCCTTACTTTGCTGGCCTTTCAGCTCTGCGTTCATTCACTATACAAGATAGTTCACTCCAATCATTAAGTTTTATGGAAAAGTGGCAACAAATTGAGGAGCTTCATTTGGAAAATAACGCTCTTTCAAATGTAGAGCCTTTGGTGAATTTGCCTAATTTGAAAAAGCTATATATTTTAGGAAATCAGGTGCAAAATACATCTGTGCTAGATAAAGGAATTTTGATTTATTGAGGTAATGTGCTTCTTTTAAAATAACTTATAATATCTCACTTAGATATTATAAGTTTTAATACAAATGAATAAAATAAGCTGTATAGAAAGTTAGAATTTTTAATAACTTCTATACAGCTTATTATTTTTAATCCTTATATAATGTGCTTTAAAGCATGCATCTTACTCTATCAATCAACGCTCTTAAAAAATTGATCATGTATGCCACAAATTTGTGCTGGGCACAAACATAATCAATGCAAAGTCAGAGCTATTATCGTTAACTTTTTATTGCTAGGCCACTAAAAGAAATCGGTCCAACAATGTTTGCTTGTGTGCCAGGTGTAACGTTCTCAACAAAAACCTGATAGAAGTTAGCTCCAGCTATTAAATTGGAATCAATAGCTTGGAATGTAAAGATGTAATTTTGTTCTGAACCAGTTGATTCTGCTCCATTTTGAGTATTATAGATTTCTTGCCCGTTACGGAAGATTCTAAATACAAGTTGAGAAATATTTGTAACTCCTGCCACACCGACGCTTGCAAGTAGCTCAACGTTATTATTTCTTGAAGCGGTGCCTGGGATGTTTATTTGAATCGAAGCTAAAAGAATTTTAAATGGAGCCTGTGGAATTGGAAAAGCGGTTGCTGGGTTAAACGTACTTAGAGGCTCAACTGCTTGGTAATCAAGGATTTGCACCATTTTATCACCTCCTTTTGCTAGAATACTATAAGATATGCTTTATAGTAGAGATTGATTGTGTAGTAAACTAAGCCTTGCTATTTTTAAAACTTTGTTTAGATTATTGTTCTAGTCTTTCAGGAATTGTGAGCCTAAAATCATTTGGAATGATTACGGGGATCTTTATCATAAGTTTGAGGTAATAAAATAGGTGAAAAGGTATGTGAACATAGTTGTTTTTCATACCTTTTTAGATGGGATAAAAGAAAGGTGTTTAAATTTGAGGTTGCTCTTCTTGCATTGAAATGAGCCAAATAAAGTCATCCTCAATAATTATTTGAATGTCTAAGCCGAGGCTCATTAACTTTTCAGCTTTTAATTGTTTCGTACTTATACCACGACGTTTGTCCCCAAGAATAAGGAAATCTGTATCCTGTGTAACAGCCCCTTGCATAATCCCTCCACAAGCTCGTACTCTTTTTGCAGCTTCTGAACGTGTCATAGTGGAAAGCGCCCCTGTAAAGACGATTTGTTTATGATAAAATGGATGCTTTATACATTGGGATGGATTAGAAAGTTGGATGATTTCTGTGTTGACCTTATTGTTGTTCATGTTGATTCTCCTTGAGTGAAATGAAAGGTTTCTACCTAAATTATAGGTGAGATTGATTGATTTGATTCTACATTTATACTAGTCATGGGAAATCGTATCATAAGTAAAAGAGGAAGCATTCATTAGTGCTTCTTTTTTGTGTTTTTGAGAAGTCAAACTGAGCCGTAAGGAAAATTTTATTTTTGGATGCAAATGAATATCTTTTGTAAGTAGATTTATTAATTTTTTCGAGGATGTATTTATAATTAAAGTTAGATTGCATAGATATTCGTTACTTTATTCGTACATATTTTCTGCGCATTTTACAATACTATATCTAGATTATTTATTAAAGTGACAGGAAGGGGAGAGGTAGAATTGGCTAAGCACTCAGATATGAGTTGGAAAAAGGATCATCCGAGCACTTTGTTTGGGAACTCTGTCCAAAAGGCAGAGCGTTTGTTGAAGCATGTAAAGTCACATCCAGAGGAAATAGCGATGGAGCATGCTTTTAATCAAATCGAACATGCAGAAAATGCATTTATGAATGCAAAGGAATATGGTGAGCATTTGGATACAGTCCAACAAAATAAAGAATACTTAGAGCAGATCAAGCAGCAATTACACGAAATGCAAGGCAAACAGTGACAGAAGAAATAATATAATTTTTAAGCGGCTTAAATCCAATAATAAAAGGATTAAGCCGCTTAATTTTATTTCTTTTGTTATTCACTGTGGGTCTATCTTTTATGCGAAATGTTGCAAAAGATGGGGTGACTGAGCACCTTTCCCGGGAAATATTTTGTGTATATTTATAATGTTCAGTTTATTTTTTTGTATTATCACGAAAATTGGAATGATACTTACTTATGTCATGAATAGTATTGATTGGGTAGGGGCGCCCATGGAAAGTGCCTGGACGGAACGGAATCAACTACATGTTCCTCATCTTAAATTAACACCAAACGATTATTTTATACGGTGTGGTTTGTGCAGGGATACTTCTTGTAGTAGGGCCATAGATCACAATTAAGTTTCGATTGACTAGGCTTTTTGAAAAAGGCTGCCCATTTTTGAGCAAGATAAGTGTATAAGCAGAAAGATTTAGTTGTAATTGGCCATCACTACTCACTAATTGTTGATTAAAAAAGTCGACTTTAACATTTTGATTGTTATTTTCCTTTACAACAACAAGTGCTCGATATTGAGGCGGATATATTAAAGGTACAGGTGCATTCCCATCATAATATCCAGTAACCTGATCGCCGGGAGCCACGATTTCTTGGTTTACAAAGTAAGTAGAAGGTGAGATGACAAAATTGACGATGCCCTGAGTACTATCTTCTACCGTCATAAGTTTATAACAGCCTTCCTTTTCTCCATTTTGCCCAATTGGGAAATCATCAATCTGCGTAACGACACCACGAAATGATTTAAAGTTTACCATTGCTATCCCTTTCTTTATAAAATTTCAATCAATCATTGGTGAGACACAAGCTTTAATTAATTATTGTTTACCCGAAGAAGCTAAATTGAATTCATGACTAAAAGAAAATCAACAGCATCATTTTAATTTATGTAATATCTCCGATTTGGGTGACAGAGAATGATTTTATTATCAAAAGGACAGGTTTATATATTGCATGAATCAATATATACTTAACTGACAAACTATAAACGTTATTTTTAAGAGGAGGGGAGCCTATTGAAGTGGATTTCTAAAAATAAGAAACTCCTTTTAATATTCATCATTATTATTATTTTCATTGCTGGTATACTCGATATCAAATATGAAGGATTATTCTTTCAACTATTACCGGAATCTGTTCAAAACTATTTAGCTAATATTTTCTAAGTAGAATTGTATTTTCTAGGACACAGAGACGGGCTAAAAAATGCGTCTATTCATAGTTGGAATTGAATTTTTATCCAATTCTCTTATTTAATCTCAAATAAATCTGTTGACATGGAGTTAACTCCATCTTTTAAAGTGAAAGTATTAAAAGAATGGGGTGATGTGAATGGCTTTTATTACTTATGTATTGATAGGGTTATATGCATTATTGACAGGGGTTGCAGGCTTGCAGCAATGGAAAGAGAACGGATATCAAGTACGAACATTCTTATTTGTGGTCTTATCTATCAGTATTTTTGTAACGCTATTTTTACCAAACAAATCTCTGGTACTAATGTTACTAATTCTTGAATTTGTTCTGTTACATGTATTAGCAGTTGCGGAAGGGCTAGTGAAAAATAAACAGCTAAGATATAGTCACCATTTAGTTCGCTTCATATTCCATTGTATACTGCTATTAATGGTTATCTTCATTCAGTAAAGACTTCCACCTTTGAAGGGGTTGAGATGAATGCAGATGTGCTTCCTTTTCAGTGAGTGTCCTAACACCTACTAAAATATACGAACTCAGTCTAGGAACGCCACGTCCTGTGGCAACGACTGAGTGACCAACATCGTGTTGTTGTTGTTGCTGACGCTACGCTTTCGCACAGACAAACCTTTTGCTGCCGCTGCGTTAGCACTACGCTTTCGCACAAGGCCTAAGCCTTCGGACGCAATTACGCCAAGGCGAAATTGATAAATAATTTATTTACTAGTAGGTGATGATCATAAAAATCGGTGAATTTGCTACATGTACTGGTCTTAGTAAAGACACTATTCGTTATTACGAAAAAATGGGTCTTTTACGTCCAGAAATAAATAACAAACATCGTGAGTATAACGTGGATCATATCGAAATCAGTAGTACAATCCTTAAACTAAAGCAATGTGGTTTTTCACTTCAAGAAATTAAAATACTTTTTGAATGGTCGCAAAATACTGATGAAAATGATGAATTGACAGAAGCGGAAATTCAAAACCTTCAACATATGAAATTATTATTTCAAAATAAGTATAAGCAGATGATTCAAAGAGAAAAAGAGATTAAACAAATAAAGCAAGTCTTACAACGTGCTGATTATAAAATGGAGCAGCTATTAGAAAAAAATAAAGGTTAGATAGGTGTTCTCATAAAAATCACGGTATCACTTTAGTATCTCCCTGAACTGTATTAACAATAGGAAAAAGTGGCACATCGTTAACACAGCAAATATGGCTGTGTTTTTTTCATATACAGAGTTCATCTCTTCTGAAAGGATTTATAAAAAAATTTTTTGAATATATTACATATGCTAAAGTATAAATTTTTCAAGAAGGTGATGATAACTTTATGGATGAATGGAAGATAGCGCTTGAAAAGTTTTTAAAGGACTGGAGAAATAGAAATGATGTAGTAGGGGCACTTGTATGTGGGAGCTACATAACGGGAGATCCTTCAATGCGTTCTGATATTGATGTACATATTATTTTATCGGATGATGTTGAGTGGCGAGAGAGAGGGAATAAACTTATTAATGGTTTTCTTATAGAATATTTCGCCAATCCACCAAAACAAATTCGCAAATACTTTCAACAAGATTTTCAAAACCAAAGAACAATGTCCATGGTTCAATTGATGACAGGAAAGATTCTATTTGATAACACGGGGATACTTAATGAATTAAAAATAGAAGCTGAACATTGGCTAAACAATGAGTATGATGAATTAAATAAAACAATAGTAGAATTAAAAAAATATTCACTATGGGATTCATTAGATAATTTAAAGGATTGTTTTGAACAAAAAAGAGTGGATTTTCACTTTGTATATTTTAACGCATTAGCTAATTTATTTTCTGAGTACTGTCGGTTTTTGAGATTAGAAAGCATTCCAAACTATCAAGTGCATTCTTATCTTATAGATCCAGCCTATATTAAAAAATATTTAAAAAATGTTTTCCCGGATTCAATATTTAAGGAAATGTTTTTAATAGCGTTATTAGAAGAGGATAAACAGAAGATGCTGGAGGCATACGAAGAGTTAGCTAACCATGTAATGAATCAGATGGGTGGTTTTAATATAGATGGTTGGAAAATAAAAAGTCCTGTCGAGGAACAGGATGAGATGTGACTTCTTTGGATAGACTACAAAAGAAATAAATTAAACAGAACACTAGAAAATAGTGAGGAAAAATTCTATATGGTGGGGCCGGTGTAAAAACAAGACTGGTTCCATATTTTTATGTTATTATATAAATATAATAATTAAAAAAACCTCGTTATTTTATGAAAATGCTAGCCAATTTTAGGACGATTATTCCATAGCGCTTAAATAAAGGTAGCCATTCTTAGGGAGGGAATAGTAGGTTTTTCTCTTGATTTATTCAGGGGAAGGCTCGAAAAATGCACATAACTCTCATATAGATAGTTGATATTTTAATCTTTATGTAATTATGATACACTGCAATAAGGTAATAATTGATACAGAAAAGGTGTACTCCTAAGTTACTCCAGAGCTTACTGTGACAGCAGGAGAAAGAGCTTACATCCTTTCTGCAAATCTTAACATATAAGGAAGGTAAAAATGAGTAACAGACAAACTAAATCAGATGTTATCTTAATTGGTGCCGGAATCATGAGTGCGACTTTGGGGACAATGCTTAAAGAATTAGCACCAGATTGGAAAATTACAGTATTTGAGTCACTTGATAAAGCAGGTGAAGAAAGTTCTCACGAATTAAATAATGCGGGAACTGGACATGCTGCACTTTGTGAGCTTAACTACACTTCAGAGAAAAAAGACGGATCAATCGATATCAGCAAAGCGATTAACGTTAATGAACAGTTCCATGTTTCAAGACAATTTTGGTCTTATCTTGTGAACAATAAACTAATCAGTAATCCACAAGACTTTATTATGCCTTTACCTCATATGAGTTTAGTACAAGGGAAAGACAATGTAGAGTTTCTAAAAAAACGTCATGAAACGATGACAAAAAATCCTTTATTCCAAGGTATGGAATTTTCTGATAACCCAGAAAAACTAAAGGAATGGATTCCTCTTATTATGCAAGATCGTCCAGCAGATGAAGCTATCGCTGCGACAAAAATTGACACTGGTACAGACGTTAACTTTGGTGCATTAACACGTATGTTATTCGACCACTTAAAAAATAAAGACGTTGACATCAACTACAATCATAGTGTTGAAAGCATGAAACGTACTAGCGATGGTTCATGGGAAGTACGAGTGCACGATAAAGATGGCTGCAAAATGGAATACCATACGGCTAAATTTGTCTTCCTTGGAGCTGGTGGAGGAAGCCTAGAATTACTACAAAAATCAGGTATTCCTGAAGGGAAACATATTGGTGGATTCCCAATCAGTGGATTGTTCTTACAATGTAAAAACCAAGAAGTTGCTGAACAACATCATGCGAAAGTATATGGTAAGGCTGCAGTTGGTGCACCACCAATGTCTGTACCACACCTTGATACACGCTATATTGATAACAAAAAATCATTACTATTTGGACCATTTGCAGGTTTCTCACCTAAGTTCTTAAAAACAGGTTCAAATATGGATTTATTTGCTTCTATTAAACCGCATAATCTTACAACGTTATTAGCGGCAGGCGTTAAAGAAATGGGATTAACAAAATATTTAATCCAACAGCTTATGCTATCTAAAGAACAACGTATGGAAGAGCTACGTGATTTCATCCCGAATGCTAAGAGCGATGATTGGGATATTATTGTAGCTGGTCAACGTGTACAAGTTATTAAAGATACTGAAGCTGGTGGTAAAGGAACGCTTCAATTTGGTACGGAAGTTGTAAGTGCTTCTGATGGCTCAATTGCTGCATTACTTGGAGCTTCTCCAGGTGCATCTACTGCTGTACACGTTATGCTTGAGGTAATCAATAAATGCTTCCCTCAACATGTTAACGAGTGGGAGTCAAAAATTAAAGAAATGATCCCATCATACGGCAAGTCATTAGCAGAAAATCCAGAGTTTCTTAAAGAAATTAACGACGCAACGGACGAAGCGCTTCGTTTAAAATAAAATTAGTGTAGAAACAAAGGATTTAAGCGTTTGTTTCTACAAAATAAAATAGAACCTTCATTCTAATTTTGGATGGAAGGTTCTATTTTTTTATTTCACAAATCATTAAGGAAGAGTATTTTGCAAAAAAAAATAAGCTTTTATCAGAACGTGGAGTGATTTCCGTTCCAACTGGGCGCTTTCCTGGGGGCGTCCGATGAGCCGCTTCACTCGCAAGGCTCGCTCCAGGGTCTCGGGCCAACACGATGTTGGTCACGAAGGCGTTATCACAGGATGTGATGGTTTTAGCCCTCGTTCCCCTATCGCTAATCCCCAAGGAGTCGCCCAGTCTCCACTCCAATCACCTTATATTTCTTGGTATACGATTTAACAATTGTCATATCCACTTTTGGTAATAAGTCGTAGTGAGAATTTTTAACCATATTAATTAATATATTTAAATAGGCATTAATTAATGACAAAATCACAATGATTTAACGAAAAAAGTTAAATGGACAGCAAGATGAGAAAAATACTAATGAAGTATATGACGAAGTATTCGACTCTTAATGAAGAACAACAACAAGCGATTGTTGAAGAGATAGCAATTGAGGAATTTAAAAAAGTTTGAAGGGATTCTATTTTTGGGAGATGAATTCGACCCTCGTTACAATTATCGATTATTAAACAAATATTTTTTGACTATCTAAAAGTAAAATAAATAATTAGAAGCACATCTTTTACTATCAAACAAAAGGTGTGCTTCTAATTTTAAAATTTAAGTTTGGAAAAACAAAATCGGATAGAGCGTTTAACATATATTGAACAAAAGAACAGGAGTAAGGATACAAGGATAGCTAGAGGAATGCTGAAAGCGATCGGAAGTTCAACACCATTCCAAATGCTCATTTGTATTTGTTCCAAGCCGAATGTTCGCAAAATGCCGCCTACTATTGATAGTAATGCACTTAAGATCAGCCCTGCATAGAGGACAGATAATACGAGAAGGGCTAATGAGCAAAAAAAGCCTTGTATGATATTTATGAATGTCATTCCTTTTCCCTCCGTATAATTTGCTGCACCTTGGCGTTTTTAGCAATCGAATAGCTTTTTGTATAATAAAGTGTTTGTATATGACAATTATCGCCTACTGCTACAATATCTCCGTCAACAATTTCTGCATCTGTATAGGAAAGATGTATTTGTTCACCTTTAATACATTTACAAGTCAGCTTTTTCTTTAGAAAAGATATAGATAACGTATCTTTTTCCACATGTATCACATCTGCAATAAGCTTTCCAATCTCATTTCCACCAGACATTTTTAATTGAAAATGTTTAGCCTCTATTTCATTCGCTTTAACAAGACCGACTGCATGAAACTGTTCTGCTTGTAAGTTTTGTTCAATGATCAACTTCCCAGAACTATTCAATTTTGTTACTCGCCCATTGCGCATAGTTAAGCTCCCGGCACTTTTAACCTCATTAATTTCACAAAAATCTTTTATAGAGCATGATCCTGAACTATTTAAAACTTGCGCTTCAACGCGGGAATGAAAAGAACTATGACCATGAGTAGAGATTTTTTTTACGCGTATTTCTTGATGTAAAGTAACAAATCCACGGATGTTTAATTGCTCACAGTCTGCTGCTAAGTCTTTAATAGTGCCGTTAGTAAGGGTTACTGTACGTAGTTTTTGAATCACGGATAATCACCTCATGTTAATTTAATTAATATATATTTCAATTATTAAAATATATATTAATTAAAATATATATTGCTTTGTTTTGTCAAGAGCAAAAAATTAGCCATGAGCCTTTATGTATTTTCTGGACAATAAAAAAGGATTTCAATTTTATGAAATCCTAAAAAATTTTATTCATTAACTGATTAACTTCACGCAATACTTTTGCCATGTCTATCAGCTTTTCCTGTGGAAACTTTAAAAATAAATCTTGAACCTTTAATTCACCGCTATTAGTTAACACCATCTTTACAACACGACGATCTTCTTGTTCTCTAATCCGTTCTACAAATTCTAATTTCTCAAGTTTATCACACATGGATGTAACGGCTCCTGGCGTCACACTAAAGAACTCAGCAATTTCAGTCGCCTTCATACCATCATTACTCTTTAGCTGAAGTAGGAGGATCATTTGGTTTTGCGACAATGATTCTCCCTCAGATAAGAGATTTACAAACGTTTTTGATTTTTGTTGTATTTCAAGCATCTCTTTCATAATCATTTCTACATTGTGCAATTGCTCTTTTTTTGACATAGTATCACAGCCCATTAAAATATTTAATGATTAAATTATATAGTAAATAAATAATATGGGCTACAGCAAACGTTGCTATTGACTATATCGATAACTTCGATTGCTGTTGAAATAAAGGTTGATTATATTAATGATATTAACAAGATGAGTGGCTCCCACCATAACGTGTAGTTGATTTCCGTTCCGACTGAGCGCTTTCCTGGGGGCGTCCGATGAGCCGCTTCACTCGCAAGGCTCGCTCCAGGGTCTCATCTGTGACGCTAATCCCCAAGGAGTCGCCCAGCCTCCACTCCAATCAACTTATATCCAGGGTATATGAAAAATGGATTAATCAAAACACGATCTTATTAAATAAATAAGGCAGATTAATTTCTTGAAAAAACCATATTGTAAGAATTCCCTCATTAATAATTTGACTGGATTCAAGATTATGAAATTAATACAATTGCATTTATTCTATAAAAGTATCGCACATCCATTCATAAAATTTTTCCTTCTCTTCAAATTGTGGATAATGAGCTGATTGTTCAAAGGCAATAAATTCTTTTTTATCGGCTTCAATCATATCAAAGTATTTTTTTGCTGCATTAGATGAAGTATTATAATCATATTTACCCATAACAAAATAGAATGGTAATTCAAGTTTTTTTACTTTAGTAGGTAATGGGTTTTGGTTTTTCGTTAATTCCTCAATTAGAGTTTTTTGAGAATAGGATAGCCCATAGTTGTAACGAATCACATCTAATA
Organism: Lysinibacillus sp. NPDC093688; assembly: GCF_050280145.1. NCBI lineage: Bacteria > Bacillati > Bacillota > Bacilli > Caryophanales > Bacillaceae > Lysinibacillus > Lysinibacillus sp. NPDC093688. The sequence goes on along the minus strand of NZ_JBNNUX010000024.1, from coordinate 2,119 downwards.
AGTTATACTCACGACTGAATAACATATTTATGATATTCCCATCAGGGTTATCAATAAGTCTCGAAGATCCACCATATTTTGCAACATAATTCCGTGGAGTAACCAGCTCACCATTTTTAATTTGTTCAGTTAACTCTTGTAAATATTGAACATCATCTGTATTCCCAGCTTTTTCTGCTTGCTGAATAACGTAGTTCAAACCGTCAATTTCGCTTCCTACTATATCACTCATCTGTCCAATTCCAACATATGCTGTATATTTTTCAGGAGCTTTAGAGGCAGCTTGTGTTGCAATATACGTACCATAAGAATGGCCAATTACTATTACTTTTTCTTTGCCAAGTCGATCTGATATATAATCCGTTAAGGCCAATAAGTCATCTACGAGTAAGTCTGATGAAAGATTAGAATAATCCTCAAAAAAAATTTCATTATCTTTTTCATCTATTTCCCCCTGCGAACATGAAATATAATCGTAATTTTCAGACTCTTTTAGGAAGAGTTGTTGAATTGTACATTTTTCTTTTATAAACATAAAAGTACATGCTAAGGGGCCACCATAGGACTACAAAGATTGGATAAAACGCCCATATTACTCCTGGTGACGAGACAACATTTACTGTAATAAAAAAGATACTGATAAGAACTGTAGCGGTAACAGAGAATGCTACAAATGTTTTTCTTTGTGCGTGGTATAAAGCTAAGGGCCACCAAATTACTAAAAATGATGGGTAGATCGCCCAAGGGTATGGATGGGATAAAATAATATTTAATAAGGAGTAATAAATGATGGTACTTGCACAGCCTATTAGTGCAATTTTTAATGTTTTTGCTTTTTCCTCTAAATACATAAGAATTGGCCACCAGATGATTGGATAAACCGCATAAATGAACCATAAATAATCGGGTGAGTATAAATAATTTTCAATGATAAGGAAAGCAATAATCATAGCACTACAAACAAGAGAATATTGTTTATACATTCTTTTAGACATAAAGATTAACGTAATTGGCCATAGCAAAATCAGTAAGCACGGGTACATAAACCAAATCGTCTGAGGTGAAGTCGTATAATTGACGATTCCTAAAAAAATCATTGTCATTAAACTACCAACAATCGAAAAGCTAATAAAGTTCTTCATGTTTTATTCACTCCATTTCTTACGTGACCAAACGAAGTACATAGATAGGGGCCACCATAATATTGCGAAGATTGGATAGATTGCCCATATTGTATGTGGCGTATAGTAAAGATTAATAAATATAAAAAATGCAATAATTAAGCCGCTACCCCATATAGAGAATTCTAAATTTAATTTAGCCATGTTTTTCTTTTCGGGCTCTTTCACACCTAATTCCTTTTTTAAATCCTCAATATCTCCAAACTCTACGATGGCTTTGTTGATGGCATCCTCTTGTTCTTTCCCTTGATCCATCAAATAAAATACTTTTTCTTCAAGATTTTGAATGATTTCTTGTTTAACCAACTCTGTTTCTTTGTTACGAGGAATGTCTTTAAAAAGCTCATCAATATGGTTTTTTATTTTTTTCATTCTAAGCCCTCCATAAATAAGTCGATAATTTCTTTTACTTCCGACCACTCTTTTACTAGCTCATTTAAATAAGCCTTACCTAACGGGGTAATACGGTAATACTTTCTTTTTCCTCCGTGTGAAACATCACCATAATAGGCTTCGATAATTTCCTTTTTCTCAAGACGTTGGAAAACTGCGTATAAAGTTGCTTCTTTAATTTGAAAACGATTATTTGTCCGGATACTTATTTCCTGAGAAATTTCATAGCCATAACGATCTTTCTCTAAAATTAGCCTTAAAATAATGGAATCCAAGTGTCCGCGGATGATGTCACTCCGAACCATAAGTCACCTACTTATTTTTTATTGCTCTATCTGTCAGAGTAATATTAGCAAACATTACTCTACCTGTCAAAGTAATTTTTCCAAATACGTCCATATTCCTACTAAGAAGGATCATCATCAAAACGTGTGGTTGATTTCCGTTCCGGCTGGGCGCTTTGTTGCTGACGCTTCGCTTTCGCACAGATAAAACATTTGTTGCTGACGCTTCGCTTTCGCACAGATAAAACATTTGTTGCTGAC
>NZ_JBNNUX010000023.1:0-77565 GCF_050280145.1 Lysinibacillus sp. NPDC093688 | reverse complement strand
AAGCGTCAGCAACAAATGTTTTATCTGTGCGAAAGCGAAGCGTCAGCAACAAATGTTTTATCTGTGCGAAAGCGAAGCGTCAGCAACAAAGCGCCCAGCTGGAACGGAAATCAACCCCACACTATGGTAATGTGCCAATAAAAATAAAGCTTTCATTTTTACCAGTCCAAAGTTAGCATAAAAAGACAGGAATAACTAATTCTGATGTTTTAAGCTATAAGCAAGGAGTGAGAGCAATGAGTTGGATTGAGTCGATTCAAAAAGCAATTAATTACATCGAGGAACATTTATTAGATGACATCACAATGGAGCAAATCGCACGAGAGGTAAATTCTTCGGTCTTTCATTTTCAACGGACATTCTCGATTTTAACGGATATGTCTATTGCAGATTATATAAGACGGAGAAGGTTAACATTAGCTGCACAGGAGTTAATAAATACAGACCAAAAAGTAATCGATCTCGCCTACAAATATGGCTACGACTCTCCTGAAGCTTTCACAAAGGCATTTCGTAAACAGCATCACGTAACGCCTAGTGAAGCAAGAAAGAAGCAAGGACAACTACAATCATACAATCGCCTGGTCATCCAGGTAAGCCTGAAGGGAGCAGAACCAATGAAGTATAAAATCGTAGAAAAAGAAAAGTTTCAAGTGGTAGGGGTAAAAAGAACGTATAATCATCAAAATGGTGAGAATACGATAGAAATCCCTAAATTTTGGGATGAAATAAACGGTGAAGGGATGGATCAACAATTATTTTCATTAAATAATGGAGATATTAAAGGGGTACTTGGTGTCTGTGTACCAAATGCTAGTGAACAAAAAAATAGTTTTATGGATTATTGGATTGCAACGGATCATATCGGGAATGTCCCAGAAAATCTGATGGCTATGGATGTACCAGCTTCAAAATGGGTTGTGTTTGAAGTACATGGTCCTATGCCGGATGCTATGCAAAAAACGTGGAAACAAATTTACTCTGAATGGTTCCCATCTAATCCATATGAGCCTACTGGCACAGCTGAGCTGGAAGTGTACTCGGACGAAGATCCATTTAGTCCTGACCTTTATTCTGAAATTTGGATTCCGATTAAGTAACAGAAATGAAAGCAGCCAAGAATGTTCATAGATAACATTCTTGGCTTTTATTTTTTTACATTAATCTATTTACAGAAAGAATAAACATTTACGTCATAAAAAGATTCTTTTGATTCTTCATATTCTTGAAATGTTCCTTCAAACGTAAAATTCAATTTCTCTACTACTTTTATAGAATTACGATTACCAGGCTCAATTTTTGCTTCAATTTTAGTTATGTTTAAAGTGGAGAACGCATAATCAATCAAAGCGGAAATACATTCTGGCGCATAGCCCTTTCCCCAGTAAGCTTTAGCGAGATCATAGCCTATTTCTGCTGTAGCGTTCTCTAAGTCAAATGAATTGAATCCACAAGAGCCGATAATCTCATTGGATTCCTTCTCAATAATTGTTAAGCGGATAGCCTTGTGCTCCTTAGCTAATTGATCAAAAAGCTCAATCATTTCCTTCGCTTGCTCTTCATGAGTGAAATTAGTGATATTCATAAATTTGGTCACATCGGGATCTGACCAAATTTTAAATAAACTATGTGTATCAGCCATCTTCATTTTTCTTACATATAATCTTTTTGTGTAAATTTGTTCTATCAATACCTTTACCTCCAAGTTTTTTATTTAAGTTTGGATGAAAAATATTGCTATCTGCGCATAATTCAGTCCCTTCAAATTTCATGTATCTATTATACAATAATTGTATTAATTGTTAAAACGTTATACTGTATGAAGAGATACAAAAGAATAGGGGGAATGATAATGCTTAAGGTAACGACCGAGAATTACTCGATTATCAAAGAAACAATAGAAAGAGCTCCAACATTTGTCTACAGTATTCTAGATGAGATCATAGAAGGTGCTGTCTATGCCGACAATGAAAGCCTTCATTCATTACTGTTTCAAACCAAATCAGGAATATACTATGTTTATGGTGATTCATCCAGCGAGCAAGTTATAAGTAAACTCGCGGCTTTACTACAAGAAGCTATTGAGGAAAGTAAACGTTTTACATTATTTTCTTACTCAGATGATTGGAACACAAAAATTGAACAACGATTAGATGGGTATGTGAATAAATTAGAAAGATACACTTTTAGTTTTGATAAAAATGCTTATAACAATAGAGAGAAACGTGGGTCGCTTGACTACGAATGCATTAACATCAAGCAACATCAAATTGAGCATTGTTTAGAATTTGACGATCAATATTATGAGGAATACTGGGGATCCACTAGTAATTTCCTTGAAAATGGTTTTGGTTTCTGCTTGCAACATGGAGACAAGGCTATTAGTGAAGCCGTCACTATTTTTAAATCACATGAATTTGCAGAGATTGATATAATAACTGATTCGAATTATAGAGGAAAAGGATTAGCGAGCTTCATTGCAGAAAAATTTATTGATTATTGCCTTATAAATAATATAAAGCCTTGTTGGGATTGTGTTATTGATAACCATGGATCTTATCATTTAGGCGCTAAGTTAGGCTTTACTGATCCAGTAAAATATGCAATTTTTTATAAAAGCACAATAGATAAGCTCACGGTGTAGAAACATCGTGAGCTTTCTTTATGGCTTAAAAGAACCGATTGCGCATATCGAAGATATTGTAAAATAATCTAGCATCTCTAGCCATTTTATTATTAGCATTCATTTGAGGCCGTAAGCAATTTTGGAACATTTCATCGCAATATCTAGTTCTACCATATCGATCATAACATTCGTCGTGTAATTTGCAGCATGAATCTACGGCATTGATAGGTCTACCTGGTCCTGAGCATCCTGGTCCGCAGTATTTATAACCAGGGTAGCAAAAACCAAATTTACGTTGTCTGTACATCGTCTATTCTCCTTTTTAAAAAGAAATAATTGTTACTATAAAATATGAAATTTTTGCTTTTAGAAGGGGATTAAAAACTAATGTAAGTGAAAAAAGACATTAACTTATGAGAAAAATCTATAAATGTAAGGTTCCTGTAAGCTTTTAAAAAAACTACTGTAAGGATGGAAAGCTATGATAGTCATAACGCAGTAAAGTTTGAAAGATAAGGAGTTTTAAAAAATGAATCCATCCGTACCTCAAAAAGAAAGAATCGTTTCCTTAGACATTATTCGTGGGCTAGCGTTATTTGGCATTTTGTTTATAAATGTGGCGGCCTACCAAGTAATAGTGGAGGGAGGACCGATGCCTGACTATAGTGGAGTTAATGGCATTATTGATACACTCATAGATATTTTTATTGAGAAGAAATTCTTTTCGATTTTTTCATTCCTCTTTGGTGTAGGTTTTTATATTTTTGCTTCACGTGCTGAAGCGCGTGGGGATAAGCCAAGAAGGCGTTTTGCAAGACGCTTACTAGCTTTATTATTAATTGGCATTGTTCATATATTTGTTTTCTGGGGATCAATCCTAGCTATTTATGCAGTAATAGGTTTTTTACTAATACCTTTTTATCATGCAAAGATTTCAACGATTAGTAAATGGCTATTTGCGATTATTACTGTTCATATCCTGTGCATTCTTGGACAAATATTGATGCCAAATCAAGAAGCCTTTTCTACTGTTTTTGGTTTATTAGGAAATGATGCAATTACTATTTTCATCATGTTTTTAACTGGTTTTTTAGTTGCAAAAGCTGATTGGATTAGTCATGTAAGTGAATACTCAAAACAAATAAAGTGGCTACAATTTGTAACATTCCCACTTTTTGTTGGAATTTCAATATGGATTTGGCTTGCATCTCAAAGTGAAGATCAAAATCTACAATTAATTATTGGTTTAGGTGTAATTCCGACAACTTATTTTTATTTAGCTTGTCTATTTGTTTTGTTAGAGAATAAGAAAATTACGAAGCTGCTTAAGCCAATTGGACGAGTTGGGCAAATGGCATTTACAAACTATTTAGCTCAAAGCTTTATTGGCTTAGCTATTATTTCTGCAATGGGACTTGAAGTTGTTTCTCCTTCTGATGCAGTGATCATTGCACCTCTCACTTATGTCATTCAAATTATCTTTAGTGTCATCTGGTTCAAATTCTTTAAAATGGGGCCATTTGAAAAGGTATGGCGCTTTATGACATATGGAAGAAAAGCAGTACCGAATAAATAAGGATGGTACGAAAACGAATGCCTCTGCGTACACCCATTATGATGATAATTTGTTTATTTATCAGCAATATGTAGAAATGCCCTCTATAACGATAAAGCTAAAGGAAGGTTTACAAACAAAGAAATGGTTAATCGGCTCATTTATCGCTGATAATCATGCGTGTGGTTTATCTTGTAGAGTAGGCAATCAATTTACAGAATGGGATTCTCACGGGTTAGCCGTTGGATATAGGAAAGAAACCTAAAGCAATTCCGCCTGGGCGCAATCGTAGCTAGAGCTTCGTTTTGTCACAATAAACATTACTAAAGATAAAAATCGGCGAGACTTTCTATCAAGTTTCGCCGATTTTTTGCCCTGTTACTCGTTCCAGCCTTTGCAGACATCAATCCATTCCTGATAGGGTGTATAGGTTTCTAGTTCAGAAATAGTAAGCTCAATGGCGGAGTTACTGCTACCACATGCAGGGAATACTGTTGTGAAGCGTTTGAGTGATTCATCTAAATAAATAGCAACGCCCTCATTCACGCCAAAAGGACAAACACCACCTACCTCGTGTCCGATCTTTTCGAGTACTTCATCTTTCCCAAGCATCTTTGCCTTTGTACCAAAGACAGCTTTATATTTTGCATTGTCGACTTTGGCATCACCTGCCGCAACAATTAAGATCGCTCCATCGTTTACGAGAAATGATAAGGATTTCGCAATGCGTTCGGGCTCGCACCCGAGTGCCTGCGCTGCTAGTTCCACGGTAGCCGAGCTTTCGTTGAGCTCCTGTATTTTGTGTTCCACATTCCATTGTGCTAAATACTTACGTACTTTTTCAATTGCCATATGTAATACCTCCTTACAATACTATGTTTTATTTTAACATAATTTTCTGAATACATTATTGTTTATCTTCTGAGAATAATCTATTATAAATACACTGGCATAAAATCCCACTTTTGGAGGTCGAGCCGAATGATTATGAAAGTGTTACAGTCACTGTTTATATTTATAGGGTTACTATTTTTCACAGGGGTAGTTGGGCTGTCTTTAATTTTAAGTGGAGGGCTACATTTTAAGGGATTATTATTAACCGTTCCAATATGTTTATTCATACTATTTGTTTGTTTAATTTTTGATTGGTTGACAACGAGGAAGCGGAAGATATGGTTAGCTGGGGTAATGGGCATTGCGCTTTTGATTGCTTCGATTGAGCCTTTTCAACATTACTACAAAATGAGTATTCCAACTGTTGATGCAGAAATTGATGTGTCGGCCTATCAGCCATATACTGAGCAAAATAAAGTAGTAAAGCCAGATACAAAGGCTTCATTACAATTAGTGGAGTCACTACCACGCCTAGATGGGGCGACGGCGCTGTATCCACTGTATGCTGCCTTTGTAGAAGCGACATATCCAAAGGGTTACTATCCATATGATAGAAGTAGAGTGATGGTGAGTCGTACACCCGAAGCTTATCAAAATTTGATTTCAGGAGATGTTGACCTGATTTTTGTAGCAGCACCATCTGAATCACAAAAGAGGAAAGCTGAGATGAAAGGTCTTACATTTAACATGACACCTATTGGACGGGAGGCATTTGTCTTTTTCGTCAATCAAAAGAACAGCGTAGAAAATTTATCCCTGGAGAAGTTTAAACAAATATACGCTGGGAAAATTACGAATTGGCATGAAATCGGTGGTGAAAATGCCGCGATTCGTGCATTTCAACGCCCAGCAGATAGTGGAAGCCAAACAGCACTTGAAAAAATGATGGGAGATACGCCAATCATGGAAGCACCTGCTGAAAATGTTGCAACAGGTATGGGTGGTATCATCCATGAGGTATCACAATATCGTAATTATAAAAATGCCATAGGCTACACGTTTAGATATTACTCAACAGAAATGGTGAATAACAATGAAATTAAATTAATGTCCATTGATGGAATTGCGCCTACAAAGGAAAATATTCGTAATGGTACATACCCACTCGTATCTGAATTTTATGCTGTTACAGCTGGAACAGATAATCCTAATGTAAAGAAGTTTATCGACTGGATTGTATCAGATGAGGGGCAAGCACTAGTTGAAAAAGTTGGTTATGTACGACTAGAAAATGACTGAATAATTTGCTATACTAATAGCATAATCAAATATGATAGTTTTCTAGGGTTCCGTAGCAAATGCTGGTCTGGTCCGAGAGAAAACCACAAAATTGATTTTGTGACACGGAAGGATAAAAGCCTGGGAGATACTGTTTACGCAGTGTTTCTTAGGCTTTTTTTTTATTTGGCTACTGAGGGAAGGGAGTTAAAGAAAAATCTTAGTTCAGGGGTAGACAGAGTGAAGTGCTCGGGTAGGTCAAAGAAGTGATCAGGTAGGTCAGAAAACCCTCAATATCCGTGTTTAACAATAAAATGGAGGAATTCGCAATGAACAAACAATGGGTAAGTGTCGTAATTGCTGCTTTTTTTGAAGTTGGTTGGGTTATAGGTTTAAAGCATGCAGGAAGTGTAGTTGAATGGCTTGGTACTGCTATTGCAATTTTTATTAGCTTTTATTTACTAATTAAGGCTGGAGAAAGCTTACCGGTCGGCACTGTTTATGCAGTGTTCGTAGGCTTGGGGACAGCGGGTACAGTGTGTGCGGATAGCTTACTGTTCGGAGAGCCATGGAAATTAGCTAAAATTTTATGTATCGTCGTTTTACTTGCAGGGGTCGTCGGATTAAAGCTTGTGACCGGGGATCCTAAAGAGAAAGAGGTGAATGAATAATGGCATGGGTTGCATTAGTAGTTGCGGGGCTATGTGAGATGATGGGTGTTTATATGATTAGTAAATATAATGATACTAAAAGTATTAAAAATTTGATGTTATTGATTTTCGTATTTACCTTGAGCTTTGCTGGTCTTGCATATGCCATGGAAACATTGCCGATGGGTACCGCATATGCCATTTGGACAGGAATTGGAGCGGCGGGTGGTGCATTACTCGGTATGTTGTTTTTCAATGAATCCAAAGATTGGAGACGTATTGTTTGCATTACTCTTGTTTTAGGGGCAGCGATATCTTTGAAATTATTATCTTAGTTAATAGTATTAATACTATCAATAGTCACCCCGCAGCGGTCTAATCGTTGCGGGTGTTTTTTTATCCTACTCAACGGCAAAAATTCGCTGTTGCTTTAAAAAAAGCTGTTTAATATATTCAAATATTTGATTTTTTTGTGGTGTTTAGGAGATATAAAAATTTACTTAGTAGACGTTAATTAATCGTATTCTGTTCATTACGGAGAAAAATTTTTATAGAGTAGCCTTAATGTCCTTCAAATAAAATGTGAAAAGCCATTAATAAAAGACAGACAACCTTTCGTCAGTTGTCCGTCCATTTTTAAAAATTATTTTTTTACATCCTTCGTCCATTCAGCAACTTTGTCTGCATTGGCTTCAACCCAATCTTTAGCAGCTTGTTTGGGGTCTTTGCCATCCATAATTTCTAGCATAACGCTCTCTAAGTCTTCTGAAGTCCAATGGAAGTTATCTAGTACAGAATATACATCTGGTTTATCTTCTTTTAACCCTTTACGAGCGAATGTGTTAATTGTTTCTTCTCCACCAAAAATTCCTTTTGGATCTTCTAAATATTTAAGGTCATATTTAGCGAATTTCCAGTGAGGAGACCAGCCGGTTACGACGATGTCTTCTTTATTTTTAATCGCTTTAGCAAGAGAAGTTGTCATAGCACCAGATGAAGATGTTAATAGATTCCAATCTGCTAAGTTATCATATTCATCTAAAGCTTTTTCTGTAGCAGCTGTAATCCCAGCACCAGGCTCGATACCTGTAATTGTATGATCTGCTTGATTTTTTAAATCTTCAATTGACTTAACGTCCATATAGCTTGGTACTACTAGACCTATTTTGGCACCAGCAAGGTTTTCGCCTAGCTCATCAAGATCATCCTTATATTTTTCATACTGTTGGCCATGTGTATTTGGTAACCAAGCAGCAACCATACCATCTGCGTCCCCTTTTGAAACAGCCTCCCACATAATTGCATTATCGAGTGGTGTTAATGTTACATTGTAACCTAAATCCTCTAGCACCTGCCCAACTACATTAGTGGAAGCAACTTCTGTGTCCCATTCAACGTAGGCTAAATCGACGTCCTTTGAGTTACCATCGCTCTTACTTGAATCATCCCCACTACATGCAGCTAGCAAAAAGCCAAGCCCTAAAGCCATTCCTAATTTAGTTAATGTTTTCAGTTTCATCGAATCTTCCCTTCATATATTAATAGTTTTGTAAAACTACAAAACATAAATCTTAGCTGTGAAAGTGAAAAACTAAGACTTCGCTAATAAATTCCCTTGTTTTTCTATACGGCTTTCTTCTTATTAAAGCTTTGCGTTAAGCGGTCTATAACAATGGCGAAAATAACAAGACCTAAACCTGCAACAAAGCCATTTCCGACCTGTGTACGTTGTAGTGCAGTTAATACTTCGCGTCCTAGACCAGGTGCACCAATCATTGAAGCAGTTACAACCATTGAAAGTGATAGCATAACAGTTTGGTTAATCCCAGCCATTATAGTTGATTTGGCAAGAGGGATTTCCACTTTAAATAGTTTCTGTCTTGAGGTACTACCATATGAATCCGCAGCTTCTACCAATTCTTTTGGTACTTGGCGAATTCCTAGGTTCGTCATACGTACAGTAGGTGGTAAGGCAAAAATAACGGATGCAAATACGCCAGGTACTATCCCGATACCAAAGAAGGCAACGGCAGGAATCAAGTAAACGAAACCAGGCATTGTTTGCATGAAATCGAGTATTGGCTTAATCACATTTTCAGCTACTGTTGACTTAGACATTAGAATGCCAAGTGGAATACCTAAAATGATTGAGATGATACTTGAGAAGAGCACGAGCGTAGTTGTTTCCATAAGATGTGTCCATAAGCCTTGATTATAGATAAATAACAAACCAAGTAATGAAAACGTTGCAAGTCCGAATTTTTTGCCGGTAACGAAAAAGGCAAAAATGACAATAAGTAAAATAAGAATGATCGGAGGAATGCTAACTAATAAATCAGTGACCTGATTCATGAGTAGTTTTCCATTTTTTTGAATCAAGTCAAAAAACATTGAAAAATTACTCGTCAACCAGTCCATAACTGATTCTACCCACGGTCCCACTGGTATAGCTGGGATATTGTCTAAAAAATTATTCATGTTCAACTACCTCCTCATCGCTAGTTGAAAGTGCTTCGATGACAACGCCCCGGATGAGAACACCAAGTAAGCGCTCATCTTTTACAACTGCAATAGGAGTAGGAGAATTATGAATCATGCCTAAAATGTCCTGTAAAAGCATATCCGGTGGAACGGTCAATATTTCGGATTGAACAATTGAATGTACCGTTTGTTCTTGTTTTTTAGCTGCAGCCCGTGCGTCGTCAGCAGTAATATAGCCTTTTAAATGTCGATTTTTGTCAACAGCCATTAGTAAACTAACCGTTTCTTCGCGCATTCGTTTAAGTGCTACGGTCGGTCCATCTACATCTACATTGACGTATACAGGTCGAACCATGGCATTTTCAGCTGTTAATACTTTAGAGCGATCGACGTCTTCTACGAAGGTTTTAACATAATCATTTGCGGGATTTGTTAAAATTTCTTCTCCAGTACCAATTTGAATGATTGAGCCATCTTTCATAATAGCGATACGATCACCAATACGTAATGCTTCATTCAAATCGTGAGTGATAAATAAAATTGTTCTTTTCATTGTGCTTTGTAAATCGAGTAACTCATCTTGCATTTCTTTACGAATTAATGGATCGAGTGCAGAAAAAGCCTCATCCATTAGTAATATTTCAGGGTCGTTTGCAAGTGCACGTGCTAATCCAACACGCTGTTGCATACCACCTGATAATTGACTCGGATATTGGTCCTTATAAGCAAGTAAGCCTGCATTTTCGAGAGCCTGCTCTGCTTTGGCTTGTCGTTCTTCTTTAGAGATGCCTCTAATCTCAAGGCCATATTCAGTATTTTGAAGAAGTGTACGATGGGGGAATAAACCGAAGTTTTGAAAGACCATACTCATTTTATTTCTTCTTACATTACGTAAACTCTCTTTACCCATTTTAGAAATATTTTCTCCGTCGATATAAATATTTCCACTTGTAGGCTCGATAAGACGGTTTAAAAGTCGGATAAGTGTTGACTTCCCACTCCCTGATAGTCCCATAATAACGAAGATTTCACCTTCATTTACTGTAAAACTTGCATCGTATACACCAACAGTTGCCCCTGTTTCTTTTAAGATATCAGTCTTGCTTTTTTGTTGCTTGACGAGTTCTAATGCTTGGGGGATATGTTTCCCGAAAACTTTAGAAACATGCTCCACTTTTAATTTTTCCAATAGAACCACTCCTTTCGTAGATCAATTTCGCCTTGGCGTAAATGGTTTGCTTTACTTACGCACAGATAATTTGCCACTGTCTGTGACATTTTTAGGCTTAGTTCTTCTATTTCAGTAGGCGTTTGGACACACACTGAATGAAGATAAATACTATTTGAGGATATTGATACCCAAATATAAACAAGTAACAACTTAACCCTAACAAAGAGTTGTTACTTCTGTCAAATCGACAAATAACAAAAAATCCGCTTAAACGCTGTTATATCAGCGCTTAAGCGGATTTTAATTTGGATATAAAAAGCTCTGAACTCGAGCGAAACTTTCATCATTACCTATAAAGTAAAGGATATCTCCTTCTTCCAAAGACACATATGGACCAGGTGATAGAAATAATTCATTTTTACGACGAATTCCGACAATCGTGCTAGATGTATTTTGCCAAAAATTTAATTCCTGTACTGTTTGTTGGATACAAGGGCTTTCAGCTGTCATCTCTAATTGATATGGGATAAATGGATTGACGGATCGGAAATGTTCAGTTCGACTAATAAGTTGTTTAGTCTTTTCCTGTAGATTTATTAATTCTTGGTGCTGCTTCTGAATGCTAGTCATAAGCTCGTGTTGTAGTTCATGGACAGATTGAACATCCTGGAATTGTCGGACAAAATATGCAGCCTTTTCATATGAGATGATAATAACCCCACTACCTTTAGTTGCCTCCACAATTTCCAAGTCTTGCAAAACGGCAATCGCTCTTCTTGCAGTTTCCGAAGAGACATTGTATTGGCTAGCTAGAGAAGATCTTGCGTAAATTTTATCGCCAATTCTATATTTTCTTTCCACGATTTTTGAGGCTAGGTCGACAGCTATTTGTTGATATTTTGGCTGCTTCACCTGAACATTTTTTTCAAATTGCATTCTTAACTTCCTTTCGTCATTACGGTTACCACAGCTTATTATAGACTAGCCTGCACAGAAAAAATAGCACCTCCATAAGCTATTAGTATATGATTACAACGTAATGTAGCAGTTTTTGTTTCTAATTAATTATTTTTAATAGAATAAGAGCTGTAGTTTGACAGTAATTAGTTATTATTATAAACTAGGTTACGTTATGTAAGTGTTGTGAAAATACAAGTGCTCAGTTAGTAGAAGCTAGCTGTTAAACAATAGAAGGTTGGAGAAAATATGACAATTACTACTAAAGTTTTGGATATAGTGAAAGACAAAATGACAATCGTGAAGCAATCTGAATCTGAAAGCATTTGCCTAGTTGGTCCAGTAAAATTACCGGTAACACAGGGTGAATTTTCTGCGACATTTCAGTGGTATAACTGGTTAAAAGTAGGGGCAAATCAATCGAAAGAAGAAATTATTGATGGATTATCATCTGCAAATTTAGCATTTTTACAACAGTCATCAGTGCTTGTTTATGGAGATTTTGCACATGCAGAGAATGCTTTAATTCGTATGCATAGCATTTGTCATACAGGTGATATTTTTGGAAGCCAGCGCTGTGATTGTGGTTATCAATTACATGAATCGATGAAAATGATTGTTGAGCATGGCTGCGGTGCTATTTTCTATTTAGCAGATCATGAAGGTCGTGGAATCGGGCTATTCTCGAAATCGCTTGCTTATTTATTACAGGAAGAGGGGTTAGATACGGTTGAAGCAAACCATGCACTTGGCTTCTCAGACGATACCCGTTCTTATGAAGATGCCATGGCTGTGTTAGCTGCACTGCGTTCAAAACCAGTTACACTGATTACGAATAATCCGAAGAAGCTTGCCGCATTACAGGCGCATGGTTTAGCAGCAGAAGGACATGTCCCATTATGGGGAGGATTAACGGAGACAAATCGTTTTTATTTAGACACGAAAGTAGAGAAATCTGGACATTTGCGCGAAGAGAAGTGAGTGGAGGAAACGACGATGACAACAGATGAAAAATATATGCAGCTAGCACTTGATTTAGCAGCTAGTGCAAAAGGAAATACGAATCCCAATCCACTAGTAGGGGCTGTAATCGTAAAAGACGGTGTAATTGTTGGAACGGGTTTACACAGAAAAGCAGGTGAACCGCATGCAGAGGTGCATGCATTCCGTATGGCTGGAGAACATGCGAAAGGTGCTACACTTTATGTAACTCTTGAGCCATGTTCGCATTATGGAAAAACACCTCCTTGTGCAAATTTAGTGAAGGAATCTGCAGTTAGTCGTGTTGTTGTAGCGATGCAAGATCCCAATCCTGCTGTTGCTGGACGTGGTATTCAGTTGTTACGAGATGCGGGTATTGAGGTAGGGGTGGGTGTTTTAGAAGCACAAGCTCGCCGTATAAATGAACGATTTATTCACAATATGCTAACAAAACGACCATTTATTATTTCAAAATATGCGATGACTTTAGATGGGAAAATAGCTGCCCATACGGGACACTCCAAGTGGGTAACTGGTGAGGCAGCACGTGAGGATGTTCACCGAATTCGTCATGAAGTGGATGGTATTTTAGTTGGGGTTGGGACTGTTTTAGCTGACAATCCATCCTTAACGACAAGATTAAAAGAAGATTACGGAAAAAATCCAGTACGCATTATTATGGATAGCTCACTTCGTACACCGGCACATGCCAATGTCCTAAATGTAGAAGAAGCGAAAACAATTATTGTATGTAGTGAGAATGCCAATCCAGAAAAAATAACGGCATTTGAGGAAAAAGGCGTAACTGTATTGCCAGTTCGACATGCATCTGAGGGGCTTGTTGTTGATGATATGCTTGAAAAACTATATCAATATGGCATTACGGATATTTTAGTAGAGGGTGGAAGTACGATCAACTCTTCATTTTTACAGCAAGGTGCTATTAACAAATATGTAATTTACATAGCGCCAAAGATTCTCGGCGGTCGTTTATCTTTAACACCGATTGCTGGTCAAAATCCATCTTCTATGGATGAAGCTTGGGATGTAGAATTTGCTTCGTTTGAGCAGGTTGGGCAAGATTTACGAATCATTGCTTACCCAAAGATAGGTGAAGAAAAGTGAATTATCAAGCAGATGTTTGTATTGTAGGGGCTGGGCCAGGTGGAACACTTCTTTCGCACTTACTAGCGAAAAAAGGTCTTTCCGTAATACTACTGGAACAAAACGCAGCACTAGGGCAGGCATTTCGCGGTGAGCATTTAAATGAAGAGGGCGAAACTGTTTTAAAAAATCATCAACTTTTTGATGCAGTCGAGGCACTCGGCATACTACGTATGAGAAAGCTTGAATATTACACAGAAGGTAGAGCATTTAAAACTATTGTTCCTGATGAAACTGTAGGCCATTTAGGAATTCATGTGCCGCAAGCAAATCTATTAAAGGGAATTTTACAAGAAACACAGCATTTTCCGCACTTTTCATGTCTCCTGAATACGAAGGTAACGAAGCTCATAGTTGATTCTTTGGGTAGATATACGGGGGTCATTGCATCAAAAAATGGGGAAATAATTGAAATTAGTAGTCAGTTAATTATCGGTGCTGACGGTCGTTACTCTACGATTCGTAAGCAAGCGCACATTGAAATTCAAAAGCATAAGCATGGTTTTGATTTATTGTGGGCAAAAATTCCTGCACCCTACGGATGGGAGCCATCGATTAAAATGGCATTAATAGATAATAAACAGCTATCGTTGTTTACGCAGGTAGGTGGGTTCATTCAAATTGGCTGGAATATTGAACAAGGAAGTTTTCCTCAGCTTAGAAAAAATGCATTTACACCATTTATCCAACAGCTTTCAGAGCAATTTCCGGAACTATCCGATACTGTTAAGGAACATATACGATCTTGGCAAGACTTTGTATTGCTAGACGTATTCAGTAGTCATTGTAACTGCTGGGGGACAAAGGGGCTTGTGCTATTAGGGGATGCTGTTCACACGATGACTCCAACTGGGGCATTTGGGCTCAATAGTGCTCTTAAGGATGCAGATTGTCTTGCTGCACTATTAAATAAAGATACGCTTGTTCATTTTAACGTACAAGATTTTCAACAAATGCGCGAGCAAGCCATTGAGGAAGTATTAGCGACACAAATTGAAAAAGAACAAACATTTGCGGCTAACTTCATCAACAAGGCTTCTTGAAGGGAAGAAAAACAAGATGAAATTTGGCTTTGATATAGATGATACACTTATTGATTTACGAGCACATGCCTTTGCGCTCTATAATAAAAAACTTGGTAAAAATGTTGCACTAGAGGCATTTCAAGCTTTGCAAAGAGTTGAAATTCATGAACCTTTTGGATTAACAGATGCTGAAGGGTCAGCAATGTGGAATAGTTCATTAGAGGAAATTTATTTTACGGATTGTCCTTCTTTTGAGGGAGCACTCGAGACACTTCAAACTTTGGCACAGCAAGGACATGACATTTATTATATTACTTCACGTCCAAAACAGTATTGTGAACAAACACAAGCTTGGATGAAAGCACAAGGTTTTCCAATTACAGAAGGTCATTTTTTCTGCGGAATGCAGGACACAGAGAAAGTGGCGATCATTAAAGAGCTAGCTTTAGATGTTTATGTGGATGATAAACCAGCTGTATTAGAAACACTACAAGATGTGAAGACAAAAGTAATTTTAAAAAATCAATCCTATAATCAGCATGTTGAACTGCCACGCTTAAATCAATGGCATGATTTTGGAAGTTTGGTACGAAAACAATAAAAAAAGATTGGTACAACGTAATCCTCGCTGTACCAATCTTTTTTTTCGTGTTAATAATCCTTAATGAAGTTGCCTTTCAATATCTACCGCGATTTTTTGAATGGATTCAATTAATAAATTTTCATCATAGTCACTATATCGTACTTCTGGTATAACGAGTGACACGGATGCAATTATTTGGTTGGAAGCGTTTAAAATCGGTGCGGATAAAGAACATGCTCCACGTACACGCTCACTATTGCTTCTCGCAAAGCGCTTACTACGAATCTGCTGTAAATCTCCCCACAACTGCTCTTTTGAAAGTATTGTCTGATCAGTGATAGGTTCAAAGCTTATATTCTCTACATATTCTTCAACATCTGGCATAAATGCGAGTAATATTTTAGATGATGCACCTGCATATAAGGGAGAGGTGTCACCTACAAACATTTTCGTAGAAAGCGGATATGTTGAATCATAGTTTAAAATACATCGTCTCTCCAATCCGTCAATAATATTCATGGAAACACTTTCGCCTATTTCTTCGTTTAGCTTTTTTAAAATAGGATCTGCGACAATAATAAGACTTGATTCTTCTTTTACTAAATTTCCTAAATAAAGAAGTGAATGACCTAATTGATAGCGCTTAGTACGCTCATCTTTGTGAAGAAAGCCTTCGTACACAAAGGTTGAAACGAAGCGCTGCAAACTAGAAATGCTGATCCCTGTTTTTTTACTTAACTCAGTTAGGGAAAGGCTAGGCTCATCTTTTGAAAAAGCTTTTAACACTTTAATAGCTTTGTGCAGCGATGACATTGTATAGTTTTTTTCGAAAATCTCTTGATTCATCCCGTCACCTACGTAATAAAATTCTCTTCGACATATGCCGGAGGATTTATCTTCATCTAAACATGCCGTTATTTTTTTGAGCATAAAAACATTTTTTTAATGAAGATAAAATTGGCTCATCACCATAGCGTGTGGTTGATTTCCGTTCCGGCTGAGCGCTTTCCTGGGGGCGTCCGATGAGCCGCTTCACTCGCGGTGCTCGTTCCAGGGTCTCATCTGTGACGCTAATCCCCAAGGAGTCGCTCAGCCTCCACTCCAATCAACTATTCACATGACATTCGTTTTAACAAAATGCTGTCCAAACATTCGGTGATGAACTATCAAATTTACTATTATTATAGCGCAATTTTATTTTTGTAGAGTGGACTTTTGGAATTCATTCGTATGTTCTCCGAGTATCGGTGGTGCTAATTTATATTGAATAGGTGAATCAGAGAACTTTATCGGGCTTTTGATGAATTTGATCGTACCATATTGTTCGTGCTCTATTTCACCAATCATGTCGCGTGCAATGAACTGAGGTTGCTCTAGTGCTTCAGCAATTGTGTTCACACGTCCACCTGGAATTTTGTATTGTTGTAATAGGGTAATCCATTCATCCCGTGTTTTTGTCATAGTAATGTCAGTAATCATCTGAACTAGCTCCGCTTCATGTTGCTTGCGCATCGTGTTTGTTAAAAAACGTGGATCATTAGCCCATTCTTCACGTTTCAACATCGTGCAAAACTTTTTAAATTGTCCATCTGTACCGACGCAAATCATTAAGGGACCATCCTCACAGTGAAATACTTGATATGGCGCAACATTATTATGACGATTTCCTAGGCGTTCTGAGATAAAGCCTGTATTTAAATACGCGCTTGCTACATTTGCTAAACTACTCATCTGAACGTCTAATAAAGCTAAGTCAATAAATTGCCCTGTATTTGTTTGATCGCGCATTCGTAAAGCGGTTAAAATACTAATGACAACATAATTAGAGGTTAAAATATCGGCAATAGGGACACCAACTTTGGTCGCTTCTCCTTCAGCTGAACCAGTGACATGCATTAAACCACTCATTGCTTGAATAACTGGATCGAAGCCTGGTTCATGTGCAAGTGGACCAGTTTGACCGAATCCTGTTACTGCACAATAAATAATTCTAGGGTTCACTTTTCTTAATTCCTCATAGCTTAGCCCCATTCGCTCCATGTCACCCGTCTTAAAATTTTCGAGTACGACATCAGCATCTTTGACAAGTTCTTTAAATTTTTCTCTGTCTTCTATTGTCTTTAAATCTAATGTAATCGATTTTTTATTGCGATTGGCACATAAATAATACGTACTTTGACCATTTACAAATGGCCCCCAATCACGCATGCTATCAGAGCCATTTGGATGTTCTATACGAATTACTTCTGCTCCTAAATCTGCCAACATCATGGAGCCGGCAGGGGCAGCATAAACACGAGATAAATCTAACACTCGAATATTTTCAAGAGGTTGCATTGTTCTTCCTCCTAAACACGTCATTTATAAACAGGCTTACGTTTTTCTACAACTGCGTTTACACCCTCTTTAAAATCATCTAGCTCTGTGACAATCGCCATTTGTGATGAAATGTAATCAAGGGCAGTACGTAAATCCATCCGTTGGCTTTGATAAACAGCGCGCTTAATGAATTGCAATGTCGTAGTTGGACGACTTGCTAGTTCCTTTGCATAATTCAATGTGTATTCATCAAGCTCTTGGTCTTCTACAACAAATGTCACAACACCTTTGTCTTTCGCTTCATCAGCAGTTAATACACGAGCTGTCCAGAACATGTCCAATGCTTGATCGATGCCGATTAATTTTGGTAAATAATAAGCACCACCGTCGCCCGGCACGATCGCAACGTTAATATAGCTTTCTGAGATCTTTGTAGATTTTGCTGCGATTCGAATATCGCACATTAAGGCCATATCAAGTCCTGCGCCCATTGCAAATCCATGTACTTGTGCAATAACGGGTTTATCAATTTCTTCAAGGAGAAGGGGGATACGCTGAATCTTTTTCCAAAGAGAATTTTTGCGTGCTAAACCTGTTGAAGAGATATCGTCCTCGCTTTGGAAAAATCCTTCACCGGCTTGCATCGCTTTAATATCCCCACCAGCGCAAAATGATTTTCCATTCCCTTTTACGATAACGACACGAATATCATCTGAATCACGGACATTTTCAAGGGCTTCAATCCATTTAGAGATCATCTCTTCACTAAAAGCATTGTACGCTTCAGGTCTATTTAATGTAATTGTGGCAACATGGTCTCGCACTTCAAAAAGTAAATCAGTCATTGATAACACTCCTTATCACGTCATTAGTAGTTTTCGATTAATTCAAACTTTGTATTATTGCCGTCCTTATCCTTCCACTTTAAGAAGTGGCGAGCTTGCGCTGAACGAAGTTAAATAGCCCCATAGGCTATCTCCGCTATTTTCTAATAATTGTGTTGCGACAAAATGAGTCCAATAAGAGGTGCTGGCCCCTTCATCGCGCCATGACCAAAGTCTGCGTGTAAATTGATGCAAACTATGTTCGTGTGTTGTACCAATTGCAGCATGTACTTGATGCGCAATTGTTGTCACTGCTTGAATAATTTCTTCAAAACGAATGCAAGCGTACGCAACCTCACTATGTTGACTGTTCATCTGAAGGGCTTCTGTAACATTATTAAATGCTGCGAGAGCGATTGCTGTTTCACCAGCTAAATTTACAATATGCTGTTGAACGAGCTGAAAGCGATGAATCGGTCGACCAAATTGCTCACGTTCTTTCGTATATTGAATAGTTAAGTCATTTATTTTATCAATAGCACCAGTCATCAGTGCTAATTGAAACGCAGAATTGAGTGTTGTTATAGTGTGTACCTTATCAGGAGATAACACAGCAGATACTTGTGAAGCCGTAGCATGATGGAATATCACGGTATCACGCGGCTCGCTTGCTAAATTCGTACCTAGCTTAATTTCAGCTTGGCTTAAATCTATTTCTACAAGATGTGTGCCTTCCGTGCTATGGGCAAGTGTCACTAGGTGTTTTGTATGACGTGCCCAAGGGACTTGAATCGCCTCTCCCGTTAATTTGCCATTCTCTAACGTAAAGGCTTGGTTAGGGCAAAGCATATACGTCGCCAAATCCTCAATTATTTGTAACTGCGTAAACTGCAATAAATAATTTGCAAATGTTGTTTCTGTAAATGGAATCGGTGCAGCGTATTTTCCAGTTAAACGAACAATATTCAATAAATCCTCTATGTCGCCACCTGCACCGCCATTTTCTTCTGTAATAGCTACAGCAGTCATTCCATTTTCTTTAAACAGTTCCCATAGTTCTGGTGCCCAATTACCTTGTTCCACTGTATCCACTAAATCTTTATCAACTTTTTCTTTTAACATACGCTCTACAACATCAACGATCATGTCTCTCATTTCACTCATTGTGCTATAACCCCTTTCGCTACAACGCCATACAGTACTTCTGAAGTTCCTCCTCGAATAGTAAAACCTGGTGCATGTAAAATGGATTCAGCCATAAAGCGATCGATTTTACGATGCGCGTCAAGCGTTGGGTAAGTCTGTACGATTAAGCGTGTGATTTCAGGAATACTTTGCTCAAATTTCGTACCGAGTGCCTTCACAAGTGCTGCAGGAATAGATACATCATCACCATTACCGGATTCTAGAAGTTGAGCTACGCCAATTGATAAATTACGTAAACCCCAAAGACGAGCTACTATTTTAGACGCTTGCTGTAACCCATCTAAATTATTTTGGCGCTTTAACTCTTGAATAAGCTCATCGATTAATGGGAAAGTACTCAATATTCGCTCTGGACCACTGCGTTCAAAGGCAAGCTCTGCTAATCCTTGAGCCCAGCCGTTACCGACCTCTCCAACAACCATATTGTCAGGTACAAAAACATTGTCAAAGAACACTTCGTTGTAATGATGTTCACCAGTTAAAAATTTGATGGGAACAACAGTTACACCTTCCGCATGTAGATCGACAATCAACTGACTGAGCCCGGCATGTTTACTTTTTCCATCAAAAGGACTTGTGCGCACTAAAGTGACCATATAATGGCATAGGTGTGCATTACTCGTCCATATTTTCTGACCGTTGACAATCCATCCACCATCTACTTTTTCAGCACGTGTGCTGACCGAAGCGAGGTCAGAACCACTATTCGGTTCACTCAAACCTATGCCGAAGTAGCATTCACCTTTCACAATCTTAGGTAAGAAATAGTCACGTTGCTCTTCTGTTCCATAACGTAAAAGAAGGGGTCCTGTTTGGCGATCGGCAAACCAATGTGCAGCAACTGGAGCACCAACGGCTAAAAATTCCTCTGTTAAAATGTATCGATCGATAGTACTTCTCTCTTGGCCGCCATATTTTTTAGGCCAAGTTAAGCCGATCCAACCTTTTTGACCGATTAATTTAGAGAATTCAGGATCATCTCCACTAAGCCAAGAATCACATTTAGGCGTGAAGGTTCCTTTTGCTAATTCATCCTGTAAAAACGTTCGAACATCTAAGCGAAATTGCTCCTGTTCTTGTGTAAACTGCACAGTTGGTAAATGAAACATTTGATCACTCCTTAAGTTTTACCGTAATGTGGTAACTATTACCGTATATGTGTATTTTATGTTCACTTACAAGTGTAGTCAATTACTTTTTTGGAATTATTAGAAAATTTTACAGGGGAGTGATGAAGATTTAAGTCTTACTACCAAAGCGTGAGGTTGATTTCCGTTCTGGCTGGGCGCTTTCCTGGGGGCGTCCGATGAGCCGCTTCGCTTCGCTGCAGGGTCTCATCTGTGACGCTGATCCCCGAGGAGTCGGCCAGCCTCCACTCCAATCAACTTATATATACTGCATACGGTTTAGCAAAATGTCATCCCAAAACTTTCGGTGATAGGGTAAAATCTGTTAGAAATTTCCACTTGAATGCTTATCATCAAAGCATGAGGTTGATATTTTCGTTCCGAGTGGGCGCATTCCTGGGGGCGTCCAGTCTTCACTTCAATTAACTTGTAAAATGATATACATTTTAACAAATATCATCCCGGGCTTTTTATGTATAAAAAATAAAAATTTGATTAAAAAATGGGAAAATACAGAATAAACATGTTACTATGTAGAAAATTCTGTTTTGGAGGTGTGGGGTATGCAAATGGCTATCGAAACTTCCCAAAAAATAATGCAAGTTTTATCACCACAATTAGTACAGCATTTGGAAATACTACAATATACTACGAATGAGCTAGAACAGTATATTTATGAAAAGGCTAACGAAAATCCACTGTTAACTGTCACGGATGCAAAGGTGAAAATGCATTATGAGGAAATTATGCAATTAGCAAGCTATTCTGATAAGAGTTATTCTGCGCAATATTATGCGTCTCAACATCATTCATTTGACCCGATTGAGATGAAGTTTGCTGTAAAAGAAAGCTATGAGCAGTTTTTATTGGAACAAGTACCTATGCATAAAAATCTATCTTCTATAGATTTAAAAATCTTAACGTTTTTAATTCAATCCTTAGATGAACGTCTATTTTTAGATGTTGATTTAGAAGTTGTCGCTAATAGATGTAAAACGGATGTTATGCATGTAGAGGCATTAGTGGACTTACTTCAAACTTTCGAGCCAGTAGGAGTAGGGGCACGTAATTATAAGGAGTTTTTACTCATTCAGGTAGACAGTGATGGGCTTGCACCAAAATTGGCCTCTCGATTTATCGAAACGGATTTAGAGCTAGTGGCTGCACAGGCTATTAAACAGTTAAGTAAAAAGTATAAAACGTCTCTACATGAAGTGAAGAAAACGGTCGACTATATAAAGAATTTAAATCCAGTGATGATAGGAAATCAATTCGAAGCGATACCATATGTCATGCCAGAAGTCGAAGTAGAAAGGTTAGGAGAGGAATGGCTGATTAAATTAAATCGTGGATATTTACCAATCGTTTCTATCGATAAACAGTATGTTGAAATACTAAAAAATGATCCGAATTGTAAAGCATATTTCAAAGATACAATGAAAGATGCACTTTTATTATTACAAGGAATTGAACAACGTGATAAAACACTGTACGAATTAGCTAGATTGCTAGTGGAATTGCAAGAAGATTTTTTCCATAAAGGTATGGAGGCATTGAAGCCTATGCGGTTAAAAGATGTAGCGGATAATTTAAGTCTACATGTATCAACGATTAGCCGAGCAGTGCGTGGGAAATATATAAAAACCTCTCATGGTGTGTATGCTTTACAATCGTTATTTACAAAAGGAGTAATGAATATTTCTGGAAAAATGGATTCAATTATGTATATTAAAAAGCGGCTCAAACAGTTGATCGAGGGAGAGGATAAACAAAAGCCTTTAACTGATCAGCAAATTAAAAATACTTTGAGTGTGGAAGGTATTCAAATATCCAGACGAACAGTAGCGAAGTATAGGGAAGAAATGAATATTATGAGTTCCTTTAATCGGGTATATGGATAGGAAAGATGATGTAAAAGAATAGTCATTGATGTATTTTTGCATCAAAACTTGAAAATCGCATATGAAAAGATTTGTTGTTGCTGTCGCTACGCTTTCGCACAGCAAACATTTGGTGCTGAAAAATATCTTTTCACCAAAATTATGAGATGAGGATGTTTAGACAACCGCTGAAAAGAAGTTAAAACGTATGCCATATATGAGTTGATTGGAGTGGAGGCTGGGCGACTCCTTGGGGATCAGCGTCACAGATGAGACCCTGCAGCGAAGCGAAGCGGCTCATCGGACGCCCCCAGGAAAGCGCCCAGCCGGAACGGAAATCAACCTCACGCTTTGCTTATGAGCCTTAAAATTACTGGATTAGAAAAACCTATGAACAATAGATTTACAGACAAATATTTTTTGAAATTTTTAATAATTGAATAAGTTTGGCATCAGAATTGCTCATTAAACTGTAGACATTAAAGTAGAGAAAAGGGGCTAGTAAATGTCTACATAAAACACAAAGGGGTGGTTTAATGGGAACTTTGCAAAAATCACTGAAAACACGACATATTACAATGATTTCCATTGGTGGGGTTATTGGTACAGGGCTTTTCGTAGGGACAGGAAAAAATATTTTAAGTACCGGTCCTGCAGCGGTGGTTTCATATGCAATTGCGTGCTTACTCATAGTGCTGATCATGCAAATGGTTGGGGAAATGGCAGCTGGAGAAATTGTATTAGGGAAGAAATCAGGAGGTTCGGCAGAGTTAGGTTCATTTGCTTCATATGCAGGGAAGTATATTGGTCCATGGGCAGGGTTTACAGTAGGTTGGCTTTATTGGGCAAGCTGGGTATTTATTGTGGGGTTGGAAGCAGCACTCATAGGGGGAATGCTGCATAATTGGTTTCCGATGATACCAACATGGCTTGGAAGCGTAGGCGTAACGTTATTGATGACAATCGTTAATATTTATTCAGTAAAATCATTTGGTGAATTTGAATATTGGCTTTCCTTTGTTAAAGTTACGGCTATTGTTGTATTTTTAATTGTTGGTATAGCCATGATTTTAGGGATTTGGCCAAATTCTGAACCGAAGGGATTAGGTATTTTAACGGAATTTGGTGGATTTGCACCAAATGGCATTGTCCCGATTTTTACGTCAATTGTCTTTGTTATATTCTCGATATGTGGTGCTGAGGTTGCAGCCATCGCTGCAGCAGAGTCAGAAAATCCAGCGAAAAATATTGTCCGTGCCATTCGTAATGTTGTCTTTCGATTAGGTTTATTTTTTGTAGGCTCAGTAGCTATTATGGTTTTACTTATACCTTGGAATGATACAAAAATGTTGGCAGCGCCTTATGCAAATATTTTAACAATGGCAGGGCTTCCAATTGCTGCTCAACTTATTCAAATAGTCATTTTTATTTCATTAATTTCTGTTTTAAATTCCGCTCTTTATACAAGCTCACGTATGTTACTAGAAATGTCGCGTCAAGGTGATGCACCAAAAATATTTTCACAAATTAAAAATCATCGAGGTGTGCCTGTTCCAGCTGTTATTGGTAGTACGGTAGTTGCGTATATTTGTGCGATGTTATACTTCATTTCACCTGAAGTTATTTTCTACTTTTTGGGGAATTGCGTTGGAGGATTAATGATTGCAGTTTATATTTTCATTGCTATTTCACAAATTCGTTTCCGACGTCATTATGACAAAGTTTCAGATGAGGCATTATCGATTAGAATGTGGCTATTTCCATATCTATCGTATGTCACGATTGGTATTTTAACAGTCGTTTATTTCTGCCAGGCTCTCATCGAATCTTTACGTTCACAATTTTATTTAAGTACATTAGTATTGATTGGCTCAATTGTGTTGTTCATGATAATGCGAAAGCTGTCGACAAGACCTACGGAGCAAATAGAGGAAAAGCTAGCCTCAGAGTAGAATTCTATAAAATACAAAAAATTCGCGATATTCCTGCGAGATATCAGGCCGCGAAAGAACTTAAAGGATGCTTTAAGTTCTTTCGCGGCGTATAGATGCCCCGTAGAAAGAGCGGATTTTTTTGTATGAATGGATAAGGTGTGTTAATTAGGAAAAAGGGTTTATAAAACCAGTACAACTGTTAATCGATAAAGATTTAAAGTTCGAGAGGGAGTGATCTAGATGTCGATAACTCAACTACATAAAGATGAGCATTTTTTTATTGTGAAAAATGATGAGGTAATGATTAAAAGTGATATCCAAATAGAGCTTCTTGAAAAAATAATAAAAAAATATAGTAAAGGGGCGGAAACCTTTGAGGTAGAAGACTATTTTATTCATGTTTTAGAAACTTCGCAAGGTACCTTATTTTATGCAAAACCATTCATGCAGTATAGCTATATAGATTTTATGAACCCATTGTCCATAAAAGTATTAAACTCCATATCCGATGGGGTTACAGTATGCGATAGCGAAGGCAAAATTTTATTTCAAAATGATATTGATATTGAAATTGTTGGCATTGATTTAATGGGGAGATATGCAAAAGACGTTATCGCTGAAGGATTAATGAGTGATTCCATTTCGATGAAAGTAATTGAATCAAAAGAAAAAGTAACGATTTTGCAGACGTTTATTAATGGAAAATGTTTCTTAGTTTCTGGTAAGCCAATATTTGATGAATACGGTGAATTACAATACGTAGTAGCAATTACACGTGATATGACACAATTAAAACTGTTAGAGAAAGAAGTGAAAAAATTAGAAGTTCAAAATGAGAATTTTAAAAATAAGCTGCATGCCCTACATAATAAAGAAACAACAAAAAGTAGTTTAATCGCTGTGTCTTCAGAAATGATGCAGGTTGTAAAGCGGGTTATGAGAGTTGCAGAGGTAGACTCAACTGTATTAATTGGTGGCGAATCGGGCGTTGGTAAAGAAGAGATTACAAAGCTTATTCATGCAAATAGCCGGCGTAACGATAAGCAAATATTAACGATTAACTGTAGTGCAATCCCTGAGAATTTATTAGAATCTGAACTTTTTGGCTATGAGGCGGGAGCATTTACGGGTGCAGCAAAAGGTGGTAAGGCAGGGTTATTTGAGATTGCGTCTGGTGGTACAGTGTTTTTAGATGAAATTGGAGAGATGCCCTTACTACTTCAGGCGAAATTATTACGTGTCCTCCAAGAATCTGAGGTTCAGCGTTTAGGCAGTGGAAAGCCTATCCCAATTGATGTACGCATAATTGCTGCGACAAATCGAAATTTAGCTGAAATGGTGAGGCAAGGTCATTTTCGTGAGGATTTATACTATCGTTTAAATATTATCCCGATTGAAATTCCTCCTTTAAGATATCGTCGTCAAGATATCATCCCACTAGTCTACCATTTTTTAGCTGTTATTGAAGAAAAATATGGTATCCATCGAACAATCGAATCATCTGCAATGAAAATATTAGAGGGTTATGATTGGCCAGGAAATGTACGTCAACTTAAAAATATGGTGGAGCGTATTTGCTTGCTAGCAACGCAGCCAGAAATAACAGCGTATATTGTGCAACAAGAGTTAGATAGTAACCCAATTATTATACGTGATTTAGAAAATCCTCTAGAAATACAAAACATCCAGGAACAAATTGTAACACCGAAGTTTAGCGGTACGTTAAAGGAGCAAGTAGTCGCGTTTGAAAAGCAGATTATTAAGGAAGCTCTATCTAAATTTCCGAGTATCCGGCAGGCTGCTAAATCACTTGGCTGTGATCAATCAACATTGGTACGTAAAATACAAAAGTTGCAATTAACGAAACAAATTTCATATAAGGACTAATGATGTATTTTTGCATCAAAATTTCATTCATGCACAATAAGATGTAATATCGCAATATTTGCTAATTAATACGAGGAAAATGCTGAGATGCATCATTAATTTGTTAATTGAATTAGAGGGAAAGGGGCATTTTCAAACAAGAAAGTGTCTCTTTTTCATTTTGTTTACATTTCATAACGTGGGGGTTGATTTCCGTTCCGGCTGGGCGCTTTCCTGGGGGCGTCCGATGAGCCGCTTCACTCGCGATGCTCGCTCCAGGGTCTCATCTGTGACGCTGATCCCCGAGGAGTCGCCCAGCCTCCACTCCAATCAACTTATAATATTGGCATACATTTTAACAAAATCATTCCTTTCTTTTAGAAATGAGTCAAAAAGATTACAACGCATTAAAGAATTTTTTCATTAGTTGGCATGAGAATTGCTATTAAAAAAATGTATGAAATTATAAACGAAAAGAGGTTGGCATTTATGACAATTCAACTAAAAGAAGAGTTAAAAACGTTAGATCAAAAACATTTTCTACACCCAACAACGTCGATTGAGCAACAGCAAACACAAGGTCCAGCAGCCATTTTTACAGAGGGAAATGGCATTTACTTAAAAGATATAGAAGGAAATATATACATTGATGGCATGTCTTCTTTATGGAATGTAAATATCGGGCATGGCCGTAAAGAAATTGCTGAAGTGGCGAAGGAGCAAATTTCTACATTAGCATTTAGTTCCTGCTTCGGATCATTTAGCAATGAACCAGCCATTCGTTTAGCGACGAAAATCGCATCCTTAACTCCGGGAGACTTAAATACTGTATTTTTCACTTCAGGCGGCTCAGAGTCGAATGATACAGCGATTAAAATAGCACGTCATTACTGGTTACTAAAAGGGCAGCCAGAGCGTCAAAAAATTATTTCTCGTACACATTCATACCATGGTGTAGCTATGGGGGCTACAAGTGCGACAGGCTTACAAGCATTTCGTGACTTTACCAATTCACACGCCCCTGATTTCCACTATGTTTACAGCGAATCCGCACGTAATTTACGTGAAACGATTGAAGCATTAGGTCCTGAAACTGTGGCGGCATTTATTTCTGAGCCTGTACAAGGGGCAGGGGGAGTTAATATTCCACAAAAAGATTACTTTAAAGAAGTGCGAAAAATTTGTGATGAGTACGGTATTTTATTCATTGCAGATGAAGTTATTACCGGATTTGGTCGTACAGGGAAATTCTTTGGTATGGAACATTACGGGGTAGTGCCAGATATGATGTCTTTCGCTAAAGGCGTATCAAGTGGTTATGTTCAACTTGGTGGTGTGGCGATCTCCGAAACAATTCATCAAGATTTATGTGAACTTTCAAAAGGGACATTCATGCACGGATATACTTACAGCGGTCATGCACTCGCTTGCCAAGTTGGATTGAAAAACATAGAAATCATTGAGCAAGAAAATCTCGTTGAAAATGCTGCAAACATGGGGGAAGCCTTGTTAGAAGGATTCCGAGCACTGCAAGAAAAATATAGCTTTATCGGCCGTGTGCGTACGCTTGGATTACTTGGAGCCATTGAATTAGTGAAGAGCCGTGAGACGGGTGAATTGTTTGAGACTGCTCTTAGTCCAATCTTTGTACAAGAGACGATGAAACGAGGATTGATCCTACGAACGGTCACGTATGATCAAGATACAGTTGTTTTTTCTCCACCTCTCATTCTATCAAAAGTAGAGCTAGATGAAATGTTACGTATTTTAGACGAGACATTTGACCATATACGTAAAACAATTGTTGAAAAAAATATTTAACTTCTTTCAGTCAAGTGTTTTGGTAAAGCAAAGCGTCAGCTGCAAATGTCTTTTGTACCGAAAGCGTAGCGACAGGTACAGAAGTCTCCCACCTCTATAGATGGTGAGATGAATGCTGTTTTAAGTCCCTTCTTTTAAGTGGGTGTCAAACATCCTCTGAAAAGAGGAACTCAGTCTAAGAACGCCACGTCCTGTGGCAACGACTGAGTGACCAACATCTTGTTGGCCCAAAGCCTCCGGCCGATTCCGGATGCAATTATGCCGAGGCATAATTGATGTAGTTGTAAACGATCATTATTTGAAGGAGGAGTTTTATGACAACTATCGTTAGAGAAATACGTGAACAATTTAATCCGGCGAAACCATCTCAATGTATAGGTCAAGTTGAGCTTTTGACAATAGATGAAACGAAAGAAGTTATCGTTGCAGCTCAGGAAGCATTTGAAGGTTGGAAAAATACGTCTTCTGTTGCACGTGGAGAAATTTTACGTGTGACAGCAGACTTGCTTGAGAAAAATATTGATAAAGTAGCTGAAATAGCTTCGAGTGAAATGGGTAAAACGAAAAATGAAATGCTTGGTGAAGTGAAACGTGGCGCTTCCATTTTACGTTATTTTGCACAAGAAGGGATGCGGGCAAAAGGTGAGGTGTTACCTTCTGCCAATGAAGCGAAACTATTATACACAATGCGGGTACCACTTGGTGTCGTTGCTGCCATAACTCCTTGGAATTTCCCTGTCGCTATCCCTCTATGGAAAATTGCGCCTGCATTAGTGTACGGCAATACAGTAGTTTGGAAGCCTTCTATTGAAAGCGCTTTAACCGGCAAATTAATAGGAGAATTATTTGAGCAGGCAGGATTACCGAAAAAAGTGTTAAATGTTGTGCAAGGCCGTGGTTCAAAAGTGGGGCAGGTATTATTGGAGGCACCTGAGGTAAAGGCAATTACATTTACAGGTTCAAATGGTGTGGGTCAAAGTATTTTAGATACTGCTGGATCTACTAATAAAAAAATTCAGCTCGAACTTGGAGGCAAAAATGCAGCAATCATTTTAGCTGATGCCAATATAAACCAAGCTGCAAAATTAACGATTGAAGGTGCGATGAAGCAAACGGGACAACGTTGTACAGCAACTAGTCGAGTCTACATCGAGGAAGCAGTTTATGAAAAGGTATTAGAGCAGTTAATCGAAGAAGCTAAAAAAATTGAAGTTGGTGTCACGATGGGGCCAGTGTCATCCAAAGGGCAATATGATTCTATTTTATCCGCCATCGAAAAAGCAAAAGTTGAGGGTGCGGAGCTTGTATTTGGCGGAGGTCCTACAAAAGGTATGGTAGATGGATACTATATTGATCCAACAATTTTTACGAATGTAACACACGAGATGTCGATTGCCCATGAAGAGATTTTTGGACCAGTTTTAGCCGTCATCAAAGTAAAGGATTATGAAGAAGCGATTCGATTATCGAATGATTCTAATTTTGGATTGAGTGCTTCTATTTATACAAATAACATTCCGAAAGCATTTGATTTTATTAACCGTAGTGAAGTTGGACTTGTACAGGTTAATGATGAAACGGGTGGAGCAGAGCCTCAAGCACCTTTTGGAGGAGTGAAAAACTCAAGTACGGGTGCCCGTGAGCAGGGGCAGGCGGCGAAAGAGTTCTTTACAACGTTTAAAACCATTACGATTGGCACGAAAAGCGAATAAAAAGTTAATCGTGTAAGAAATTTAAAATAGAAGACAAAAAAATATACGTCACATATGCCTCGGTGTAATGACCCAGATTTTTCTTAAATTGTACGCAATACCTTAAAAAAATCTGGGGCATTTGCTCGAGGTATTAACTTTATACAAAAAGAAAACATAATGTTCTTGTGCAATTAGATCAAGTGTTAATTATAACTTTAATCATAAATAAGAGAGTAGTTTACACTACTCTCTCTGCAAAATAAGGGTATATAAATTTTTAATGTCGAGTAATGCATAAACTATGAAAAATATTACTACATAGATTAAAAAATCTAAAGTTAAAGAGTAGTTGTTTAATATTCCTATATTACTTAGAGTTTTTTGAATCACCAATGTAAGAAACATAGCTAATCCAATTATTAAAAGGTTACGGAGCAATAATATCACACACCTTTCAGTATTATTGTTTCTATAAGCATTACAAAACTTTATCACCCCAAACTAATATTGGTGGTATATTATTTATAAAATAGTCAATGTAAGTATTAATATAAGGGTTAAAGGATTATCACCATAACGTGTGGTTGATTTCCGTTCTGACTGTGCGCTTCCCATATTGCTCGCTCCAGGATCTCGGGCCAACAGATGTTTTTTGCGCGAAAGCGAAGCGGCAGCAAAGGGTTTTGTCTGTGCGAAAGCGAAGCGACAGCAACACGGTTTTAACTGTACGAAAGCGAAGCGACAGCAACAACAGCACCGATGTTGGTCACGAAGGCGTTATCACAGGATGTGATGCTTTTAGCCTTCGTTCCTCTACTGCTAATCCCCATGGAGTCGCCCAGCCTCCACTCCAATCTACTTATATATATGGCGTGATCTTAAACAAATGTCATCCACAACTTTTGGTGATGAGCCTACTATAAACTTGAATTTTAAATATTTTACTAACGACTTATAATCATTTTTTTCATGGTATCGTAACTGTATGACCACAAATAAACCACGATTTGACCGCAATATTTTTCTCGGTTCCCCTTTATTTTTTGCAGTTTTTAATTAGAAAAATTCCCCTCATTTGCGGTTTTTTATAACAATCCAATGTCCCTAATTTTTTCAACAGCTTCTATTCTAGAATGTACTTGTAGTTTTTTGAAAATCTTTGTTAAACGATATTCGACTGTGCGTAAACTGACAAATAAATTTTCTGCTATTTTTTTATTTGTTTTGCCAGCGGCCACTAATTGTAGCAAGGCAAGTTCATTTTTTTGAAGGTCATATTGGATTAACTGATTCATTAGTTCCATTTTGTTCTTTTGGTTATCTACTACTTTTAATTGTTGTAATAATTGCACTGGCATCATGGCATTCCCATCTAGAGCGGAGCGTATTGCCGCAATAAGATTTTCTGTAGAGGCTGTTTTGCTAACAAAGCTAGAAACACCTGATTCTACTAATATATCGAAGAAAGGTTCAATGTCGTAACCCGTGTAGATAATTTTAATTACATCATAATTTAATATTTTTAATAATCCTGGATCCTTTAAAAATGGCATGCTTATATCAAATAAAAATATATCAAATGTTTGTTGTGAGAGAGCATTCAAAGATTCCTCATTAGTCCTTACAACCGTGACATGGAAATTGCCTTCTTGTTCTAACAATAATTTTATACCTTCACCAACAGCTTTATGGTTATCTACTACTAAAATACTTACCAATCCCTTACCTCCTTTGATGAAAATGGACTATTATTTTGAAATCGTTAATTATAATGCATTATACCTAATTTCGCTCTGGAAAGGGATACAATCCAAAAATAGATTTAACTTCACGTTGGCCCAAAGTCTCCGGTCGCAATTATGCCGAGGCATAATTAATAGGGGAAAGTTTTTTAAAACGAAAGGCAAATTACTTCAAGGTGACTGAAAAGAGAAGAGTGTGCAATTTGTAGATGATAGAGAAAGTTCTTAAGTATGCAGGAAGAATCAAGCTTTTTAAACTTTTTAGTTGGGACTAACAAGAATAGCCTACGTGAACATTATTTAAAATTAGAAAACGATGATTTACCTATAAAGCATTAATCTCCAAAGTTGAAAAAACAGGATAGGACATTAATATCTGTTTTATTTCGTCTTCATATAGAAAGGAATTTGTCTCAACTAACTTTTGAAACAAATTCCTATGGTTGTTTTTATTTCACAAATCGTTTTAGTTTAAAGAGAGATAAGTCTAGCTGACTCTTTCCATGTAGAGTAAGATCAGCTAATACTTCACCAACCGCGCTACTAAATTTAAAGCCATGACCTGAAAAACCTGCTGCAATAACAATATTTCGATGTTCAGGTAAAAAATCAATAATGAAATCCTCATCTGGTGTCATCGAATATTTACATGTTTTTCCGAATTTCAGTGCACCGTGCTGAGGCATAAAACGATTGATAAAGTTTTCTAAATCTATTGCATCCTGTTCGTCGAATGGGCGAAGCGGATCGTTTGGATTGATAGCCTCACCGCCATCATGTCTGCCAAGCTTTAGGCCGGTTCCATTAATACTTGGAAAACCGTAGTACATGGAATCTGCAAATTCAAAACAATAGGCCGGGAAAACAACTTCACGATACAGTTGCTCCTCTGCCTCAAACCATGCAAATGTTTTTCGCGTCGGTGTTACAGGGATCGTGATGCCCATTGTTTGTAGTAACTCAGTCGCCCAAGCACCGGCTGTTACGACTAAATGTTTTGCTTCGTAAATAGTGTTTGCCGTTTGAACACGTACAATATCACCAGCTTTGATGTTCTGCACTTTTTCATTTGTATGTAAGGTTGCTCCCGCCTCGATCGCTAATTTTTTATAAGCGATAATGCAGTCTTCTACACGAAGGACACCAGCAGTAGGCTCAAAACAAGCAACAAAGTTTTCTGGTAAGGATAATCCAGGCCATTTTTTCATTGCCTCAGATGCTGAATACTGCTCTAATGATAAATCGTAGAGTTTAGCACTAGTTTTTACATTTTGAATAAAAGGATGGGTCTCTTCACCGACATTCATTACCCCTGTTTGTAAAAATAAAGCTTCATCGGTTAACGTTTCAAGCTCCTTCCATAATTCACCCGCTCTTTTGACAAAAGGGACATAGCTAGCGCCTTCACCATACGCAAAGCGAATAATTCGAGTTTCTCCGTGATGGCTACCTTCTTCGTGAGGAGGATTAAAGGCATCAAGCATCAAGACATTTTTTCCTGCTTTCGCTAAATGATAGCCCGCCGCCATACCCATCGATCCTGCACCAATTATAATTACGTCGTAAACCATATTAATCCCTACCTTTTTGCTAAAGTATAACAAAATAAAAGGGGGTGGGACAGAAATTTCAGAAAATAATTTAAATAAGAAAATGCCCAATCTCCTAACAGAGTAGGAGTATTGGGCATTTTAGTTAAAAAGCTATTTCACACTAGGTAATATTTTATTTAATACGATGGCTACTATAGCAGCTGTTGCTATTGGAGAGCCGAATAAGTATTGAACTGTTGTTGGTAATGAGTATAAGAAATCTTTAGGAAGTAATGTTAGAGCTAATGTTAAAATCACTGGTACTGCGATTACATACATTTCCTTTTCACCAATGTTTTCATTTTTCATTACTTGTAAACCACTGATTGCAATAATGCCACAAACGATAACAAATACACCACCGATAACTGCTGATGGAATGGCAGAAATAAGAGCAGCTAGTTTACCAGAGAAGCCGAATAGAATAAACCAAAAACCTGCGGCAATAAAAACACGGCGACTTGCGATACCTGTAATCGATATCACACCTGCATTTGTTGAATAGCCAGTGACAGGAGTTGAGCCTAGTAATGATGCGATGAAACAACCAATTCCTTCGCCGATAACCCCGCGATTAATTTGTTTATCAGTTAATGGTTTATCGATGACGTTACTCACGGCAAACCATGTACCTGTTGTTTCTGCCATTAGGACGATATAAATAATGACCATTGTAATGATAGCTGAAAAATTAAACGTGAAGCTAAAATCTGCGATTGGAATTTGAGGCATACTAAACCATTTTGCTTGTGACACTGCTGATAAATCTAAAACACCCATAATATTTGCCGCAATACAACCTGCGACTAAAGCGATAATTACTGATGTAATACGAAATACGCGGCCTTTTTTATTAAAAACAGAACCTAGCATAACACAAAGGATTAGAACGCTAGCTGAAATTAGAGCTAAATAGATGTTTTGGTTAATGGATGCTCCTGCAGCATTAAAAATGTTATTACTTAAACCTACAGGCATTAATGAAAGACCTACTACAAAGATAATTGTCCCACCGACAATTGGCGGAATGAAAGTTTTCACGATTTTATTGAATATACCTGTAAAACCTAAAATAATAACTAAGATGGCGCCGACTAAACTTGCTCCTAGCACAGTACTCCAACCAAGATCTCCACTACCACTCGCTGCATAAATACCTACAATTGCACCGATTGGAACATATGAAGGACCTTGTGCTATCGGTAACTTCATGCAAAAGTGAGTTTGAATAATCGTTGCAATCCCTGCCGCAATGAAGGTCGATTGTATCAATGCGCTTGATTGACCTGATTGTAAACCGATTAACATAGCAATTAAGAAAGGAACTACGTAGACATCCATCGCCATGACGTGCTGTAAACCAAGTAGTGCGGATTGACCGAGTGATACCTTTTCATCTGGTAAAACTGTTAACTGCTGAGTTTTCTTTTTATCGTTAGCTAATTTGTTATGTTGCGTTTCCACTAAGATGTACACCTCAAAATTGTAAATTTAGAATTTTTATTTATGCTCTAGCGTGAACCTTATTTCCTTGTACCCATACTTCACGGATATTTTCAGGGCGCACAAGATACATAATTTTTTGGAAGATATCCTGTAAATCTTCCTTGCTATCAAAAATAGGAAGTTTTGCAGAAGGTATGTTAGTATCGATGATTTGTACATCCCACGTGTAGCTTTCTTGTAATCGACCAATTGGTAGACTCAAGCTTTCTCCGCCACCTGCTGTTGCTAAATAAAATGCTTCATTAATCGTAATACGTGAATTTGGGACACCACGTTTTTCAGCAGGAAGAGAGGTATCGACACCGTCTTCTAGCATTCTAGATGACATGACTGCTTGTCTAGCATTATCGAATAGGCTAGGTGAGAAACCGCCAGAAATATCTGACCCTAATCCGATATCAATGCCTTTTGCATGGAAACGGGCAATTGGAATGACGCTATTTGCAAAATAAGCATTAGAAATTGGACAATGGCCAATTGCTGTGCCTGTTTCAGCAAATAACTGTGCATCATCATCATTTAAGAAATTACAATGTGCCATCACAGATTTATCGCCTAAGAGACCAAAGTCATGTAAGGCAAAGGCATCATTTTTCTTAAAACGTTCCTTTACGTAACCATGCTCCCAATCACTTTCACTACAGTGAGATTGAATATGTGTATCATATTTTGCAGCTAATTCTCCTAAACCTTTTAAAGCATCGTCTGTGCAGCTTGGGATAAAGCGTGGTGTTACAACTGGATAAACACCTTGTTTCGTTGATTTGGCTAATTCCTTCACAGCTAAAATAAATTCTTCTGTATCTTTAAGTGCAGTTTGAGTATTTGCATCTCGATAATAGTCTGGATTTTGTTCAGGATCATCCATTACAACCTTCCCAACTAGACCGCGTTGACCTTTTTCAGCACAAATTTTCGCTAATAGCAGGCTTGCTTCTTTATGGACAGTTGCAAAATAAAGCGATGTAGTAGTTCCATTGGCAAGAAGAGTACTTACTAAATCTTCATAGACCTCTTGTGCAAACTCTAAATCGGAGAATTTGGATTCGATAGGGAAGGTGTATGTGTTCAGCCAATCATAAAGTGGAATATCTAATGCAGTTCCAGCTTGTGCCCATTGCGGTGCATGTACATGCAAATCGACAAAGCCTGGTAAGAAGTATTGTCCACTGGCTAATTGATGAAAATTTTCTTTGTGTTGATATGTAGTTAGTAGATTTTGATAATCCGCATGCTCAGGAGCTACTATTTTCGCAATTATCCCATCAGCATTAATGAAGAATAAATAATCCTTTAAAATTTGTACTTCAGTAGGAGACTTACTTGAAAAAGCTGTCCCTTTGAAAATTGACGTATATTCAGTCATAAAAACCACCTTAATGTTCGTGTATTGATGAATGTATGGATTATTATAGGTCATTTAAACTGTTTCGTCTATAAAAAAACGAATATTAATAGGATTGTCGCAGAATTTTTAAACGGATTTCGCTATTTTTTTACAGCTTTTACAAGCATTGAGATGAATTATCGCCAAAAGTTGGGATGACATTTGTAAAACGTATACTAATATAGTTGATTTCCTTTTCGGCTGGGCGGAAAGCGCCCAGCCGAAAAGGAAATCAATCCCATGGTGATGAGATAAAGTAGATTACAAATTTTAATAAATAAAAGAACTACACATTAATTCGTTATTGTACAAATTTTGTGTAGTTCAAACTTTTGAAAAATAATTGTTATGAAATTGAGTCATTGATGATGTTAATAAAAGTATTAAAGGTCGACGAGGTATTTTGTTCATTTTTTCTTGTGCAAAGATAAATAGGACGCTGAATGTCGACGTCTTTTATAAAAACTCGCGCTACTTGCTGTCGTTGAATAAAGCTAGAAGCCGCTATGGACGGAGCTAACATCGTACCATATCCAGCTGCAATGGCGTGAATGGATTCATTGATACCGTCCAGTTGTAGCCCTACTCTAGGTGGTGGAATTTTATGAACTTTACATAAAGCATTTAAATATTCTTTTGTAGAGCTACCATCTTCTCGTGAAACAAATGGCTGCTGCATTAATTCCGCTAATGTCACTTTCTGATCTGCCAGCGGATGGTCAAATGGGACGATAAACCAATAATCGAGATTCATGAGAAATTGATAATTAATATCTGGATGATGGCCATCCTCTTTTACGATAAAAGCCATGTCAACCTTATAGTGAAGCAATTCTTCAATAACCTGCTGGGAATTAGCCGTTTTTATGTGGATATTAGTTGTCGGATAGGCTTGTTTATATTTTGCGAGCCATTTTGGTAATAAAAAATGGGATGGAACATGGGTAGAAGCAATTTGTAATTCTTCATTACCTGTGTTTTTTAATTGTTCTAGTTTGTTTTCAATGTCCAATTCTAAATCAAATAATCGCTGGGCCTGTTTAAATAAAAATTCACCGTTTTGTGTTAAGGTAATTCCTCTACCTTTCGATTCTAAAAGAGTTAAGCCTAGTTCCTTTTCCAGATTTCGCATTTGAATGGTTACGGCAGGTTGACTAATCATTAGAGCTTGCGCTGCCTTCGAAACACTATTGAGCTCAGCTACTTTTGTGAATAATCTAAGAGCATGTAAATTCATTATGTATCCCACCTTATATAAAAATTTTTTATCCTTTTATATAAATTATATATTAGATTTATTAATTTTCACTCTGTATCCTTTTAATTACAACAAGTTTTTGGGGGTGGGGACAAAATGAATCGACAACATATCGGAATTTTATTTGGTGGGGTGCTATTACTTGTAGTGGCTATGGGGATTAGCCGGTTTGCATTTACGCCAATTTTGCCATTTATGCGTCATGATGTCGGGTTTTCGTTTGAAGTTGCAGGATTTTTAGCATCGAGTAATTATATTGGCTATTTCATTGGCGCTTTGTGGGCAGGATTTATCAATCGCCAAAAAAAGAACTTTTTATTGTTAAGTGTTGTTTTGAATGTCCTTTCTGTTGTTCTTATGGGAATAATTGGAATATATAGTGTTTGGCTTGTGCTTCGTCTGATTGCGGGCATTACAGGGGGACTTATTTTTGTATTAACATGTAGTATTGTTATGGATTATTTAGCAAAGCATTCACTTACACGATGGTCAGGCTATTTATTTGGTGGTATCGGATTAGGAATTGCTATTTCAGGTTTATTAGTCCCTGCTATTGAAGCACGTTTTGCTTGGCAAGGTACATGGATAGGCTTAGGGATTTTATCTGCAGTTTTTTTAGTAACGACATATATACTTTGGAGAGGTTTACATGTACAAGATAGTGTGAAATCAGCAAAAACCTCTGATACAAAAATGACAAAGGGCTTTATGCCATGGCTAATCGTCGCATATGGCTTTGAGGGGTTAGGCTATATTATTACAGGTACTTTTTTAGTTGATATCATTCATAATATTCCTTCACTACAAGCATACTCTTCCTATAGCTGGGTTATTGTTGGGGTAGCGGCTATTCCATCAGCACCTGTTTGGACTGTATTATTAGAAAAATTCTCTGCCATCAAAATTTTGTTTGTCGCATATGTATTGCAAGTAGTAGGCATCTTATTACCAGTATTTTCTCAAACAGTATGGAGCGTATTATTATCGTCATTTTTATTCGGCTTAACATTTGTAGGCATTGTGACGTTAACGACCTCTTATGCACGTCAGCTATTCCCAACGCAAAGCGGTCCAGTCGTATCATTGTTAACAACGTTTTATGCTTTTGGACAAATTATCGGACCGATCATCGCGGGCCAGCTTGTGGCGGTTTATAGTAGCTATAAGGCAGCGCTTGTCTTTGCAGGAGTCATTGTATTTTTTGCATTGATTGTCATGTTATGTGGAAGATGGATCACGGTTAAACAGCAGGCCGCTTTAGACAATGTCTTGCCTATCAAAACTCAATCCAGTTCTTAAATAAGAAAAGCCAGAAATCTTATTGGGAATTTCTGGTTTATATTTTTACTTAAAGATGGCGTGCCTCAATCTAAATGATATAAAAAAATAAAATAAAAGTCTATAACTTTTTGGGTGTATATGAAAAAATAGTAATG
Source organism: Lysinibacillus sp. NPDC093688 (assembly GCF_050280145.1). Lineage (NCBI taxonomy): Bacteria > Bacillati > Bacillota > Bacilli > Caryophanales > Bacillaceae > Lysinibacillus > Lysinibacillus sp. NPDC093688. The sequence continues at coordinate 38,668 of NZ_JBNNUX010000023.1, read as the reverse complement.
TGCATAAGGGACGTAACGTTACGATTCTATAAAGAGATGAGGGAATTATATGGCAAGAACAGTACCGACAGAAGAGGCGATTAAACGATGGGATCAACATGCAGAAAGGTTTACAGCAAACTACGATGAACATGGTGGCATACACCGTGAAGTATTATTAAATCCAGCCGTTTTTTCATTATTAGAAGAGGTGAAAGGAAAAAGGCTACTAGATGCAGGCTGCGGAGAAGGGTATTTAAGTAGAATACTTGCTCAAAAAGGGGCTATTGTCACAGCAGTTGATTATTCAGAAAAGATGCTAGAAATTGCTAGAGAAAGAACACATGAGGAAGTTCCTATACAATATAAACATGGAAATTGCGAAAAACTAGATTTTTTAGTAGACGAACAGTTTGATGGTATTGTTTCCAATATGGTCCTTCAAGATCTAGAGGATTATAAGGCAGCTTTGAGTGAAATGTATCGTCTTTTAAAACCTAATAGTACTCTCATCTTTTCAATTCTTCACCCGTGCTTTGTTACGCCGAATAGTGGGTGGATAAGAAATGAACGGCTTGACCAACAGTATTGGAAGGTCCAGCGTTATTTTTATGAAGGGGTATATGATCAAAAGCTACCGCTAGATTCCGATGAAAAAATTGTATTTTATCACCGAACATTAACGAGCTATATGAAAGCAATTATGCAAGCAGGCTTTTCTATAGAGGACGTTATCGAACCGATGCCTTCAAAAGAGATGCTAATAAAGTATCCACAATTCGAGGAAGATTTGCATTGTGCAAATTTTATCGTATTTAAATTAAGAAAATAAAGGAGGGGAGCATGTGCGTATATTTCATGTGAGTGAGGAAAGCGATATTACCGTATTCCATCCCCGATTACCTGATCGACTAGATTTAGATCCAGAGAAAGGGCTAGTATGGGCAATTAACGATACATGTTTGCCTAATTAACCCCTAGAAATTGTCCAAGAGTTTGCTATCATATTGGTGCCAATACAACCGACAGGATAAACGAGCCTTTATAGCATCAGAATCATGTTCACATGTTGTCGTAATTGAAAGCAATTGGTTTGAGACGATGAAGAACTCAAAACTAATGGATTTACGCTACAAGATAAAAATGCTGGTTATTATACGAGTGAAACAAAACAATATCCTATTGCTAAATTTGAAGTGAAAAATTTATTTGAGGAAATGTTTAAACATAATGTTGAAATACGGGTAGTTGATAGCCTGTGGAACATCTATGATGATATTCAGAAAACAACATTGAATTGGTCGATGTGCAGAATGCGATTTGCGCAACCAAGAAAATAATTAGCCAAGCCTCGTAAACGCTACTGTCCTGTTTACGAGGCTTGATATATTTAGACAGTAAATGTTTGTACTAATGGGGTACTCGTAATATCAATCAATTTATTATCTTCATATGTAAATATGTATTCATAGTTTATGGTTTCATCCAGCATTTTTGGTAAGTAATATTTTAAATCCGCTATTCCTACATTTTTAGGATGGAAAATCCATGATAGATCTTTCCAATCTAAAATGCCTTCTGCAACTTTAATCGGTGTCATATAATGATAGGACTCTGGTAATTCAGCAATAAAAGCATACATACAGCCATAGTCGGTCGTTCCATCAGTCCACGTTATTTTTCCTTTGAATGTAATATCCAGCAGTGCGATACCCGTTTCTTCCTTAATTTCTCGTAAGGCACCAACTAGTGGCGTTTCATTTTTCTCTATCTTTCCACCTACACCATTCCAAGCTCCCATCCATTCTGGGAAGTCTCTATTTAGCAATAATATTTGGTCACCCTTCTTAAGAAAACAAATTGTAAATTCAACCAAGCTTTTTCCTCCTTTTAATGTGAAAATAAAAACTTCAAGCATTTGAACGTAATTGCCATTGCTACTTATCCAAAAAAACTGTAGATAAAAAAATAGTAGCACAAACCAGATAACGGTTGCGCTACTAATAAAATTACTTTTGATTTATCGTTATTGCTAAAAAATTATATTTATGAAGAAATGAGGAAATAGAGTGGAAAGAATGGTGGTATTCGCCTTGGAGTATTATTTAATCCAGCCATTTTTTCATTATTGGAAGATGTAGAATTGTGCTAATTTAGAATTCAAATGATAGATTTAGTTTTATGAAAAATAGAGAGTTGAATTTAACTATTGATGAGTTTTTTTAAATCTTATGGTTGATCATATATAAAGGAACTAAAAAAGCTCGATTAGCTAATCCAGTATGGGGGCAAAAGATGAGTAGTACATCAGCGATATTTGATTAAACTAGTAATATGCCAAAAATACGAGATAATCTCAATAAGTCAGAAATAATTCAGGTAAGCAATTACCTCACCGGTTTTTTTATGTTGAAAGGATAGTAAAATAGATGGCTTTGGATGAACACTAGCTAAAAGTTGACTATAAAAGAAATTATTTATTATGTTTAGTTAAAAGAAGTTTGGGAGGAGGATATTAGGTGGATAAGCGTGAGCGAACAAGAGCACAAATATTAGTAGCGGCCAAAAATGTTTTTTTAGCAAATGGATATAAGGATACGACGATTAAGTTAATTGCCAAGGAAGCAGGGCTAGGTTACGGGACGATTTATTCTCATTTTAACTTAGGGAAAGAGGAAGTTTTGGCAACTTTAGTGGAAGATGTCATGAGCCCATTCTATAAAATTGTAGAACTAAATTATACGCCGAAAAATAAGCAAGAGGCTTTTAATTTTACGTTTAAAAATATATATAATTATTTATCCTTGGCAGTTGAAAATAAGGAAATATTTAGATTGATACATGAAGCAAAAGGTGTGTCACCGTTAATTGGGGATAAATGGGAATCAATCACGGATCAATTTATTAGAAGGGTGTCTGCCAACGTAGAAATTGTTCGACAGCTGGGGCTGATCCGCAATGAAAATTATCATGCGGAGGTTATTGCGAGTTCGTTGTATTACATTGCAGAGCGGTATTTATGGAAAATTATTTTGGACAAAACAGACATTCCAATTGAGGAAATTGCGCGTGATGTGGCAACGATGTATACATTTGGCTTGTTTAAATAATTCTGTTTAAAGCGAAGAAATGCTAAATAATAACAAAATTAGCTAATGACGCGGCGTCTATTTCTTATTTATAATTAAAATAACGTTATAAAGGGAGGAATTGAAATGTGGTTAAATCAGTCATGTTTAGAGGGCGGAGTTGAAATGTGGTTAAATCAATCATGTTTAAAAATTGACACCGCGTCAGTTTTGAAGGAAGATTGTTCGCTTTCGGAAACTTTCTTTAAAAGAACTGCCACTGATGAGCAATGTATCGAAATGTATAAACATATGGTACAAGGAAGAATCTTTGATGGGATTGCATTGAAATTTCAACGCCAAGGTAAAATAAAAACATATCCGCCAATTAGAGGGCAAGAAGCGGCACAGGTTGGAAGCGCTTACGCATTGAATTCGAATGATTGGATTTATCCTAGTTACCGAGATATTGCGGCTTCATTTGTTCACGGGATGCCTATCGATAAGTTCTTTTGTTACACAATGGGTAAGATGGCTGGGCAGCATTTAACTGATTTATCTATTTTTCCTATTCAAATCGTTATTGGAGCGCAATTTTTACATGCGGTAGGTGGGGCATGGGCTAGTAAATATAAAGGGGAAGATAGTGTTTCGGTTGCTTATATGGGTGATGGAGGTACCTCTGAGGGCGATTTCCATGAAGCATTAAATTTTGCAGGTGTATATAAATTACCAGTGGTTTTCTTTATTCAAAACAATCAATGGGCAATTAGTAATCCAATTCATAAACAAACCGCTAGCCACTCAATCGCACAGAAGGCGTTGGCTTATGGAATTACAGGAATTAGAGTAGACGGCAATGACGTATTAGCAGTTTATGAGGCAACGAAGCTTGCTATAGAAAAAGCTAAAAATGGAGAGCCTGTGCTGATTGAAGCTGTTACATTCCGCCAAGGACCGCATACAACTGCAGACGATCCGACGAAATATAGAGACCAAGCTGAAGTTGAGCAATGGCTGACAAATGACCCTATAGAAAGAATGAAAAAATTTATTATTACTACTGGGCTATGGGATGAGAGGCAAGAGGAGGAGCTGTTAAATGACTGCGAAGAAATCGTTTTAAAAGCCTATGAAAAGGCACTTACAATCGAAAAGACAACGATTCCAAAAGTACTTAGAGCAACGTATGAAACAATGCCTCAAAACTTAGTAAGACAATTGCAACAAAGAGGAGAGGTGTAATGATGGAGATGACAATAGTACAGGCAATCAATACATGCTTAACCCAAGCAATGGAAAATGATGAAACAATCCTCTGTCTCGGTGAGGATATCGGAAAAAATGGTGGAGTTTTCCGTGTGACGGATGGGCTCATGGAACGTTTTGGAGAAAGGCGTGTAGTTGATACACCGATTGCTGAGTCTGCAATTATCGGAGCTGCAGTAGGTTTAGCCACTAGAGGACTTAAACCAATAGCAGAGATACAGTTTTTAGGGTTTATTTATGAGGCGATGGATCAAATGGTAGGACAGGCCGCACGCCTTCGCTCTCGAACGGAAGGTACAGTTACCGTGCCACTAGTTGTTAGAGCACCGTACGGAGGAGGGATTCATGCACCTGAATTACATTCAGATAGTTTAGAAGCATTGTTTTTACATTCACCAGGTTTAAAGGTAGTCATGCCAAGTACGCCTTCCGATGCTAAAGGGTTACTCGCAGCGGCGATTAAAGATCCAGACCCAGTATTGTTCTTAGAGCCGTTGAAGCTATACCGTACGATAAAAGAGGAAGTACAAGAAGAATATTATGAAGTGCCTATTGGTAAGGCGTCGATTGTTCAAGAAGGGGAGCATGTGACTATCGTTACATATGGTCCAAGTGTCGTAACCGTTAAACAGGCAGTAGCGCAATTACAAGGGCAGGGTGTGTCTGTGGAAATCATTGATTTACGAACAATCGCACCTATTGACTATGAAACCATCATTCAGTCGGTAGATAAAACTGGCAGACTAGTCGTTGTTCATGAAGCGGCAAAAACAGGCGGTGTAGGGGCGGAAATCGCAGCAGTTATTGCAGAAAACTGTATGTATGCTATGCACGCACCGATTTTACGTGTCACAGGTTATGATACACCGTTCCCAGTATCGAGCATTGAGGCAGAATGGATGCCAACCGTAGCGCGCGTTGTAAGTGCAGTACAAAATGTCATGAAAGAATAGGGAGGAATAGTAATGTATGATTTTTTACTCCCTGATATAGGGGAAGGTTTACATGAAGCAGAAATTGTTGGCTGGTTTGTAAAGCAAGGGCAAAAAGTAGCGATTAATGAGCCGTTAGTTGAGGTTCAAACCGATAAAGCCGTTGTAGAAATTACAGCTCCAATTACAGGGGTGATTGAGAAGCTTGGAGGCGAGCAGGGAAATACCATTACGGTAGGTAGTCTGCTTTGTCAATTTAGTAAAACCTCAGATTCGTCACTACCCCAGCAAACACAGCCACTTGGAGAGAAAAAAGAGGAGAGTATCCCGAAAGAGAAGATTGAATTTTCAGTATTAGGAAGAGTGAAGGCAGCCCCTTCAGTTAGAAAAGCAGCGCGCACTATGGACATTAACATTGAAGAAATACAGGGCAGTGGACCAAACGGACGGGTGTTGCGATGTGATTTAGATAGACATGCTAAACAATCATCGTCCCCGATAGCACTAGTGCAAAACAAGTCAAAACGTAGTGAAGATGAAGTTAATGAAAATAAAATCATCCCTATTCGTGGCTTGCGCAAAGCAATCTTTGAAAATATGCAAAAAGCCGTTTCTAAAGCAGTATTATGTACCGGAATGGAAAAAATTAATGTAACGAAATTAGTGGATTTTAGAAAAAGTATTCAACAGCTGCCGGAAATGAAGGATAAAAAAATAACTTACTTACCTTTTTTTATCAAGGCAGTTGCTACAGCTTTACAGGAACATGAGCAGTTTAATGCCAAGGTAGATGAAGATCAAAAAGCACTTGTGATTTTACCTTATATTCATATTGGCGTTGCAGTTGCTACTTCAGACGGTCTACTTGTGCCAGTGATAAAGCATGCAAATAAAAAAAGTATTTTTGAAATTGCAGAGGAGCTAGAAAGCTTAATGGCAAAGGCTCTTTCTAAAAAAGCAACGGTAGAAGATTTAACAGGTAGTACTTTTACGATTTCTAGTACAGGAAAGGACGGGGCGACATTTGCGACGCCGATTACTAATTATCCTGAAGTAGCAATCTTGGGCACTCATAAAATTGTGAAAGAGCCAATCGTAGTAGAAGATACAATACAAATTGGCCATACAATGACACTGTCTTGCACATTTGATCATCGTGTTATTGATGGCGAGCCAGTAAATGCATTTATGCGTAGTGTAGCAGGCTATTTAGAGGAACCTGCACGTTTTTTACTATAATTCAAAAATGATAGAGATGCTTACCAAAGGATTAGCAAGCACAACAGAAAAAATAGTGGCAATTTCACAGGTTCCAATTAGTCAAGCTGCGGCCTATTTAACTGGTCGATGTGCAAAATGAGATTTACACACCCAAGAAAATAATTTATGCCTCGTAAACGCACTGTCGCGTTTACGAGTTTTTGTATTATCTAGACAGTAAATGTTTGTGCTAATGGGGTAGTAGTAACGCATGAATATAGGCTTGTTTCAAATAATCATCTCCCAAAAAATATTTATTGTATTGTTTTTTTCAGGAATATAAAAACAGCTCGAATACATAGGTTTCTTTTACAACGGAAAGTAAAGTAACTACTGAGGAATGGTTATCGGTCGTGGAAATTCCTGATGGAAAAGGTATATAATGTAGATAAATCTTATATTGGTAATGCTGACGTATATGCATCTCTAAAATAAGCAAATCATCGTTTAGGAGAGGAGAAAAGAATGAGGATAAAAATCATCATAATATTATTAACTTTTTCATTGATCTTGCCTTTTAGTCAAACTGCTCAAGCAGCAAATCTTAGTAAACAGTATTTTGATATTACAGAAAATGATCTTAAAAACAGTATCATTATGTCACCTCAAAGCTCAAAAGCATTTATAGATGGTAACATGGTTTCCGCTGTACAACCAATTGTAAAAGATGGAAGAACTTTAGTGCCACTTCGCTTTATTTCTGAAGGCTTTGGTGCGAAAGTAGATTTTAACGCTAAAAGTAATACCATAACTATTAAGCATTCAGGTAAATCAATAGCCTTGAAAATAGGGGACAAGGCTCTTGCTGTTAATGGGAAACATATTCAAATGGACGTTGCTGCAAACCTTTATCATAATTCAACCTATATCCCTTTAAGATATATTGGTGAGGCTTTTGATAAAAAAGTAGTATATTTAAAGAATGAAAACATACAACCTTATAGTTTGATTATTATAAGGGATGTAAATGCTACAGCGCTTGAAAATCTTAATCTAGTACGCCTCTGTGAATTGCTATATCAAGGAAAATCAGTCGTCTATAGTGATCGTTTTATGGCAGTGATTAAAGAAAAAGGTCAATTATTCTATAGCAATGATTTTTCTTATTTCAAACCTTTTGTTTATCAGGAGTTTGTAGAGGATAAAAATGTGGTTAAGTTAGGGGATTTATGGTTTAAAACAGATAGAGGCAATTTTTATATGGACTACGCTTATGCCACTACGGGAGAATTTATTTTATATTATGTGGATGGACAAGACATTTCTAGAGTAGCCATTGAAAAAGCACCGATTAAGGCTGTGAAAACTTATCAGAATAATGTATATTTCCTAACAAGGTATGAGCGTGGTGTAGTAAATGCTCATGAAACGAGTAATTTAAAGTATGCAACACTTAAAAATGGGCAGTGGGTTTCTGATTATTTAGGCAAGCCTGGATTTTACTATGGTTTTGATACTTTAGCTAATCCATATAACTGGAAAATAGATGATAACGGCATCTACATTTTTGGTTATAATAGATTTGGAAATTTAAGCTCAGATGAAAGAAAAGAAACTTTTGGGAATTACAGGATAGACTTAGAGGGTCATAATCATGAGGTAGTAAACCCTTAAAGTTTGAGTTTTGATGATGTAGAGAATTGGCTGTTTTGAGTTCGGGATTTATACGGGACTTAAGCCAGTCAATTTTTGCTTAATCCGTTTGTTATTATAGTAATCGATGTGGAATCGGAAAGGAGTTCACATAGGATGTTAGCCTAAAATCATCGCATCCATGACGATAACGGCTAACTGACCTGCATCGGTTGTTCATTAGAAAGAGAATAGAGTAGGTCAAGTAAGCAAGTTATGTAATAGCTGTTGACAGACTCTTTTAATGAGCTAAAGTTTTACTTATACAATATTACGAAAAAATGAGGTGCGCATATGATTTTAATAAGTTCTTGCTTAGCGGGATTAAAGGTACGATATAACGGAACAGATAGTTTAGATGAAAGAATTCAAAAGCTTGTGTTAGAAAATAAGGCGGTGACTGTATGCCCTGAACTTATGGGAGGTTTTTCGACGCCTCGTGAGCCCGCTGAAATTGTTGGTGGAGATGGTGAAGACGTTCTTGATGGAAAAGCGAGAGTGGTTGAAAAATCCGGCAATGATGTAACGGAGCTCTATGTAAAGGGCGCATATGCAACATTACATAAAGCACTCGAACTAGGTGCGACTAAAGTTATTTTAAAAGAATATAGTCCATCATGTGGTAGTGCAATGATTTACAATGGGGATTTCAATGGTACAAAATTAGTTGGCATGGGCGTAACAACCTCCCTGCTTAGAAGAAACAATATTGCGGTCTTTTCTGAAGAAGATTTTTTCACAGATATCTAATAATTTAATCATTTGTATTGTTTGTCGCTTCTTTAATCAGCGGCTTTTTTAGAATCAAAGGTGTTAATCTATAAGAAATTGATTAAATTAAAAGACTAACTTGATTAATGACAATCCTTATATGAAAATGAATGCCCCCACTACCTAGGCAGATGGGGGCATTTTTTAGTCAACAAGCAAAATTCTCGGTGAGGTTTTGGCGATGATTTTCGTAGATACCCAGCAACCAAGACAGGCTGCCACAACACTTAAGAGAGATAATCCGATGGTTATTGGCCAATTTATCACAAGGGGTAACTCCAGTAAGCCATATTCTAAAATAATACTTTGTAAAGCTACTGGTATTACTTTAACTCCGATAAAAATCCCGAATATAGTCCCTAGTGCTGAAAGAAACAGAATTCCTGATGTAATCAACCATCGAATAGTATTTGAGGTCATACCAATAGATTTAAAAATTCCGTAAGTTCCGCTTTCTTTTCTTACGTTTATTCTAGAAACACTAAAAATAATGATGAATGTAACAGCGATAAATAAAATTCCGATAACAGATAATGGGAGTATAAAAACAGCGACCACTACTTTAAAGACATCATCTAATAATGTTTGTTGTGTGTCAGCTGAGACAGAACTGTTAAAGTTATTGTTTAAATCATCAACGATTTGAGCTGATAATGTTTCATCTACCAAATTGATCATACTTTGTTTTGAAGCAGAATAGGTAGCATTATAAACTTTGATAACATCAGCGGTAATTCTCGCTGAATATGACATATTTGCTATGGATTGATAAATACCAGTAACAATCAAATGATGCTGCTTGCCTTCGATATATACTCCTACAATATCCCCTAAATTTTTGTGTAAAGCCTTCGCGACATTAATGCCAATGGCTATTTCATTTTTATATACAGGATTTCGGCCAGAAATTGTCTCGTATCCAGCATCTTCAAAACTACCTTCAAGAGTATCGACATTAATATTTAGCGGTTGATTTGGTTCATTAGGGAGTACCCCTGTAAATTGATCTAGCCAAGCGTGATTTTTAATGCGTTCATCTGAGCGTAAAAATTGTTCAAACTGTTGTTTTGAAAATGTTGCCTCATTATTAACCGTTACTACAACATGTGAAGAATCGTAGCCCATTGCTGATGTGTTTTGTTTGATGGAAATAAAGCTATTAAGAATGACTGCACTAAACACTAAAATAGCAGAAGTAATGGCTGTTAGAACAATAATAAGAATGGAACTTTTCATATTTTTGGTGATGTTTTTAATGCCAATTTGAAGTTGGATAGGTAATTGAATTAAATTAGAAAGTCGATTAGAGTTGTTTAAACGCCGATTCAACTTGCTGTTTGCAAATTCTGACATACCGTATTTAATTGCCTGTACTGGTTCGACGTGGCGCGCTTTGTTTGAGTAAATGAACGCAGTAAGGATAACAATGACAAGTATCATTCCTGCAAGTAGCGTGGTGATTCTAAAATCTTGAATAATCGTTAAATGCTTTCCGACCTTTAAATAAGATAAAGAGCTTTCTATTATCACTCTGGAAAGGATTGTACTGGCAATAAGGCCAGGAATAATCGAGACCACGGACAATAAAAGAAATTGTAAGACATAGGTCGCACTAATTTTTCGAGAAGTAAGTCCGAGAGATTTAATGACACCAATCGTTTTGTAGTTGGTTAAAATGGCATCTGAAATACTAAAGCCAATTATAAATAATGAAATGAATAACATTGCTACACCAAAAGCTATCATGAGGAAGCCGATTATTTTATTAATAATTAAATAGAACGAAGCGATCTGCTCGTATTCCATCTTTGATTCAAGGTATGGACCTTTTAGAAACTTTTCGAATTCCATCCAATAGTTTGCACTCTGTTGATAATCATCAAAGCGAAGAGCCATCATATATTGTTCAGACCCTATCAACGTATCAAATTGTTTATGGTAGTCAGACTCGTTCATCCAAATACGAGCATTATTTGTAAAGGGTCCACCATATGGCAAATCTACAACTATACCAGAAACGCTTAATGTAAAAGCTTTTTCCCCGGTGTTAAATTCAATAGCATCTCCAAGTGAAATATTCGAAGTAGTAGCCATCGATGTGGGAATCCAAATCGTTCCCTCCGTAGGATAGTCCTGATTTTCACCCTCTGAAAATAGTAATTGATCAATAACAAAGGGCGTTTTTGGTGTGTTCATCATATACGGGTAAAGATTTGGCGTTTCTACACCATTCGCTTTGGGGCGAGATAACTTTCTATAAGGAATAATATTCGAGGCAGTAACTCCTTGTTGCTCTTGCCACCAATTGTTTACAGTGATAGGGTTATGAATATCTTTGCCCATCGTTAAAATTTGATGAGCCCCATTGGAATCATGATGTGTTTTTTCAAATATATTGTTTGTATTCATAATAATCGTTACAGAGGTAGCTAATAAAAGGGTAGATAGCATAATTAGGATTGCTAATAGTACATTTTGGATTTTTCTTTTTTTGATATGTGCAAAGCAAAGTGTAATAATTGCGTACATTTTTTACTCCTTTCCCGCAACATAAGAAAAGATAATATGTTCACGCTCTTGAATACTAGTATCATCGTATTGATCGAAGTTTAAAATGCCTCCAATTTTTCCATCCTGAATGATAATAAGCCGATTAGCACGACAGGCTGCTTTTATATCATGTGTAATCATTACTACCGACTGACCCTTTTTGTTCAAATTCGTTAAAATGTCTAAGACAGCTACACCTTGATCGTAATTTAAACTACCCGTTGGTTCATCTGCAAACAGAATCTCTGGGTCATTTACTAATGCTCTAGCAATAGCAGCTCTTTGTTGCTGCCCACCAGAGGTTTGCGAAGGTAAACGATTTCGTTGCTCTTCGAGTCCCATTTTATTCAATAGCATCTCCGCTTTTTGTATCACATCTTTTCTAGGATATTTTGCAATATGCCCTGGGAGGGTGATATTTTCTAGCAATGTCATATCCGGAACGAGATTACTACTTTGATAGACATAACCAATTTTTTTAGAGCGAAATGTAGCTAACTGCTGTTCAGTAAATGTATCCAGCCTATCTCCATGAAAATAAACTTCTCCAGCCGTAATAGAATCAAGACCACTTAAAAGATAAAGCAATGTCGATTTACCCGAACCGGAATTCCCCATAATGACAGTAAAATCTCCTTTATATATTTCGATATTAATATTTTTTATTGCATGAAATTGCTCACTTCCTGTGGAATATGTCTTACATAGATTTTGGGCCCGAATAAGTACCTCTTTTTCCACGAGAATACCTCCTTCATTTGAATTTATTTCTATTAGTGTAAGGGGGAAATATTATAAGGTCCTTATTAAATTATTAATAAATTATTACAACAGAAAAATTTGTTGATAAATTCAGGTAGCTCTTTCATTCTAAGAACCTTAAGATATGAAAAACGTTGTAATAAAGATGTTGTTAAAGAGGAGGGTGATTATTATGCCATTAACATTTGCCCATCCGGCGGCAGTATTACCTTTCTCCAGAAAAAGTAAAAATATTGATTTTTCCGCAATGGTTTTAGGTAGTATGGCTCCTGACTTTGAATATTTTTTACGGGGCCAACCAATAGGGGAAATAGGGCATACCTTCACGGGTTTTTTTCTATTCAATCTCCCTTTAGTAGTAATGATTTACTTTATTTATCATCAAATTATTCGTTTGAATGTAGTCCACCATTTACCGAACTTTCTACAGGATACATCTAGCTACAAAGTGGAAGGAAGTAAAAAATGGAAGACAGTCGTTTTTTGTTACTCAGCGTTATTTGGAATGTTAACTCATGTAGTATGGGATTCTTTTACACATAAACATGGATTTATGGTAGTGAATTTTCCAATTCTTACGCATACTTTTAATGTGTATGGCTATCAAATACCCATTTATAAATTTTTGCAACACGGCAGTACACTTTTGGGGATTTCGCTAATTATCGGCTATATGTATTACAGAGCATCACAAAATAAGAATAAAGATACTCCGAAAATTGGCGCTAAAAAGAAACTCTATTTTTGGGCTTTAATATTTATTTTAACGTTACTATATGTATGTCTTTGGTGCATGATCGATAGGGTATCGATTAGCAGCTATGGAATAATGGTTGTACGTATCATAGATTCATTTTTTGGAAGTTTACTAACCATTTCTTTAGTCATAACATATCATCAAAAACAATTCAGATTATCGAAATAAAAAGGCCCTTTGTTGAACTGCCTCGATGAAGAAAACCATAACTGATTAAAGTTTCTCTCTATAATATAAAGACAAAAATAAGCTTTGGATATGAGAGGATGTCCAAAGCTCTTTCATAAAATTATAATGTTGTAACTTGCTCAATTTTTAATCCGAAAATTTGAGGCGGTTCAATCTCGTTCATTTGTAAATATGAAGAGATTTGTCCACGATGATGGATTTCATGTTCGGGAATGGACATAAGTATTCTCCAAGCACTAACTTCATGACCATGTAGGGTTAAAACCTTTTTTGACAACATATCGTTGCCAAGTTTCAATAGACCCTCTGTTAATTTAATTTGACATGACTCTAAATAATTTGAAATATCCTCAAGAGAAGACCCCTTACTAGTATCATGTCCACCGTACGTCCAAGAACCATGTTCAAATATACCAAGAAACATCAAACGAGCTGATGCAATATGTCGCAATAAATCACCTATAGAAAATTTATCTTCAGAAGGTTTCCAATCTAAAAGTTCTTCAGGTATTGCCTTCACATATTGCATCGTACGTTTATGAACTCCATCTAAATATTTTACATATTCCTTTATTTCATGAATCATGTCTTCACGCTCCAATTTTTTCTGCCTTCCATTCCTTATATTCTTAATTTTTTGAAATTATCCTTTAATTTGGGTGCTTTTGGAGCAAAGATATTAAACGGAGGCTCCATAAAAGCTGCTCTTTCCTTGCGAAATTCAAATAATAGGAAGAGTTAGCGTAAATGTTGTTCCTTCATTTTGCTTACTTTTAAATGAAATGGAACCATTATGCGCTTCCATAATATATTTGCAAATAGACAATCCGAGTCCTGCTCCTTCATTTTTAACAGCAGTCTCACCTGTAGCTTGAATACCTCTGAAATAGCGTTCGAAAATAAAAGGCATATCCTCAGGTAGCATTCCATTACCAGTATCTATGATATTAATGTATAGTAATTGGCTTTCAATATTAATAGAAACGGTTATGGAATCGCCTTTAGTAGTATGCTTTAGTGCGTTCGTAATAAGGTTTGAAAGTACTTGTTCTAGTCGAGACTCATCTACTTGGATAAGTACATTAGGGATAGACTCTGGTTCGATAAAATGAATGCCGGTCGTTTGAACATAATGACGAATTGGAAGCAAAATATCTGTAAAAACTTCTTTGCTATATCGCTCTGTTAAGTTAACCGGAATATGCCCAAGCTCCTTTAAAGTGTGAATAAATAAATCATCAATTAATCGGGACATTTTTTCAGTATTTGTCTGCATAATTTGAATATATGACATAAGCGAATCCATATCAGGACAAATTCCCTCAGAAATAGCATCTAAATAAGCTTTTATTGTTGTTAGAGGTGTCCTTACTTCATGCGAAATACTAGAAATAAGCTTTTTTTGATTTTGTTCTTGTTCATCACGTTGTATAGTAAGATTTTTTATTTCCAAGCGCATTTGATCAAACACTGCATACAATTCACCGATTTCATCTGAACGCGAATATATAATATTTTGTTCATAATTACCTTTGACAATTTCTTCGGTATTTTTTTTCAAATGATTTAAAGGAAGTAAAATTTCCTTTTTGGACTTCCGTACAATGTACAAGGAAAGTCCTATGATTAAAAAACATAATAAACCACTTATGAATAAAATTATAAAATTGCTAAGACTAGAATGTTCTACGGGTAAGAGTACATCTTCATCAATGGTGAAAATAGCGTTACCTAGTTGTTCATTCGTCTCATTAATTATAGGAAAGGCAATTTTAATGATCCCCGGTTGTTGTTGAGACGTAAATAAATCATAATGTAAATCCTTTTCTAAGTTGATGAATTGTGAAGGGTCTCCCTCGATTGAATTAAAAATTACTTTCCCATCTAATTGAACAACTGTAATATCTATTCCTTCGCTATTGCTCATTTCTTGGAGGGAACTGTGTAAATTTGAATTCTGTTCGAGACTTGTATAATGGTCTTCTATGTACAATAATAATTCATTTACTGTTAAACGAATTTGATTGATCACGTATTCATTTTGTGGTTTGTCATTGCGATTTAAATTTGTGAAAAATAGTGTTAGAAAACAAATAAACAACACTAAAACACAGATTAGTATCATCCATAACCATCTCTTCATCCAATTTTTTAAATACATTGTGCTCTCCTACGAATGGTTTTGAGTAGTAAATTTATAGCCAACGCCCCAAACTGTTTGAATATAAACAGGACAAGATGGATCGATTTCAACTTTTTCGCGTAGACGTCTAATGTAAACGGTTATCGTATTTTCATCACCATATGCGTCATAGCCCCAAACAGCATCGAGTAACTGATTTTTGGAGAAAACCTGATGACGATTTTTCATTAGAAAAAATAGTAGCTCAAATTCTTTTGCAGATAGAGGAACATGCTTATTATCACAGGAAAAAGTATACTCATTTTTATTGATTTCCATATGATCGATTCGAATAATATCCATCTGGCTCACATTGTCCTGCAGCCATCTATCCTGTTTCCGTAAATGGGCATTTATTCTTGCCACAAGCTCACTTAAAGAAAAAGGCTTTGTCATATAATCATCCGCTCCGAATCCTAAACCAAGAACTTTATCAGTGTCACTGTTCCGAGCACTTAAAATTAGTATAGCAACATTACTATTTTCACGAATTTGGCGACATAATTCGATTCCATCGCAATCAGGGAGAGAAAGGTCAAGAATGATAAAGTCGGGAGAGATTTCTATCATATAATGGATTGCCTCATGACCAGTTCTAGCGATATGGGGATCAAAATGGTTGACGCTTAAATAGTCCTTTATGATATTTGCAATATCACCTTCATCTTCTATAATTAGCACCCTTGTTTTATTAACCATAAGAACTCTCCTTCTTTAGAAATTTATCTCCTTTTTCGATTCGAAAGGAGGAAGAATAACATGATGACAAAGGTCGAATAGACGAAAATCCAAGCGAATTGCCAATAAAAACTGTTTGGTATTGATTTTATAGAATCTTCTGAGCCCATCATTTCCAATGAAAAACGGACAGGGGGAAGTAGCCAAATGAGTCCCTTAATCTGAAGAATTGTTTCTTTTAAAGTAGCAATCACGACAGAAATAATTAAGATGCCAAGTACACCCCACCAAGTATTTTGCTTGTTTTTAACGAGTTCTCTCGTAAATATAGCTGAAAGTGCAATCGCTAGTACAGATAGACTAAAATGTGAGAGGAATCCTAGTAATTGATGTATAAATCTTGGTTTTTCTCCAAAGGCGCCAATAAGAGTAGGGTAGACTACTGATACACAGCTTAAGAAAAAACCAATTAGTACACAAATCATAAAAATTCCTAAATTATAGTGCGTTCGACTTTTGGCATGAAGTGTTGTAATTACTTTTTGGCCTTCATCTTCAGCGTGAAATAGTGTAATTGTAAACCATCCCATTAGAAAAAATAGAATAATAGCTGTAAACGAATAACTATCTAATATTGGATTTGGTACAAAGGAATAATTTACAACAAGGCATAAAATGAAAATTGAAAAAGGTGGAACATATTGATAGGTCCTTACATAATTGAAAAATTGATAGCGCAATAAACTTGTCATAACAACGTCTAATCCTCCTTAAAAATGGGTATAAAATTGTTCCTCCTTCTGATTGATAGGGGTTAATTGCTTGATAGAAGCTTTTTTGTGTAGGAGATTCAATAATACTTGATCTGTATCTTCGTTCTTCATAACGGCAATTACCTCATGACAACCATTGTTTAAAAGACATTGTTGTTGAATTTCAAGAAAAGGGAATAGATCATCTAATAATTTCGCGCTTGAAATTTCGAAAATCAATTTATTTTTCGGACTATCATTTTTATTGAATGATTCCACTTGAATGACCCTATTATTTTGAATAACAAGAACGGTATCAACAAGATGTTGAAGTAATTTTGGTTCGTGACATGTTAAAACGATACATAACCCTTTGGCCTTTAATATCGAAAGGGTTTCTTCTAAATCACTTTGGGCTTTAGGATCAAGTCCTGATAATGGCTCATCTAAGATTAGTAGATCAGTGTCTTCAAGCATTGCCTGCATAATCATAACCTTTTGCTTCATACCTTTAGAAAAGTTAACAATCCGAATGTTCCGAGCTTCCTGTAAATGAAATAATTCGAGTAAATCATTTATTTTTTGCTGTAGTTGTTTTTTGGTCATACCTCGAATCCTGCCCATATGATAAAGATATTCTTCAGGCGTAAATAAAATATGTGAAGGGGTCACTTCTGGCACATAGCCAATTTTTAATGATTGTCGATGTTTCACAATAGAACCACTGTCAGCGTCAACTAATTCCGCAATAATTTTTAGAAGGGTACTTTTACCTGCCCCATTCTTGCCTACAATAGCTATAATTTGATTAGCGTAAATAGAAAATGTAGCATTTTCTAAGATTTTCTTACCTCTATACTGTTTAGAGATGTTTTGTATTTCCATAATTGTATTCATCTTTACACACCTTTTTTAGGCTTTTTTTGTAAGTCATTTTTGTTTCTATATGTCCGTACTTACGAAATTCAAGACCATTATCTGTAAAATAGTATAGATGAATATTAGTACTTTTGCTAATAGAATGTTGGTGTAATTTACCTGATTTATTTATTTTTGGAGAAAACATGGGAAGGTGAAGATGATATTTCTGTAAATGTATATCAGAGTGGAGGCTGGGCGACTCCTGGGGGATCAGCGATAGGGGAACGAAGGCTAAAACCATCACATCCTGTGATAACGCCTTCGTGACCAACATCGGTGCTGCTGCCGCTTCGCTTTCGCGCAAAAAACATCTGTTGGCCCGAGACCCTGGAGCGAGCAGATAGGAGAACGAAGGCTAAGAGCATCACATCCTGTGATAACACCTTCGTGACCAACATCGTGTTGGCCCAAGCGGCTCATCGGACGCCCCCAGGAAGCTCTGCTCTGCGCGAAAGCGAAGCGTCAGCGACAAATGTTTTCTGTGCGAAAGCGAAGCGTCAGCGACAAAGCGCCCAGCCGGAACGGAAATCACCCCCACATTATGCTGATGGTCCTAATTTATAAAGAAAAGGTTCTGCCCAATTTTTTTGAGCAGAACCTTTTCATTATAATGATCGATATTTTTTTAGACTTACAATATTTAATGTCATAAATACAAGAGCGAAAGAAGCAAGAATCACTAAGTCTACTAGAATTTCACTAAAGGAATATCCCTTATACATAACCCCATTCAACGCGTCAGCGGCATAGTATAGTGGCATAATTCGACCAATATTTTGCAGCCAATCCACCATATTATCCAGTGGGAAAATACCTGAGAAGAAAATTTGCGGCACAATGACAAGCGGGATAAATTGCATCATTTGAAACTCTGATCCAGCAAAACTTGATAACAGAGCTCCTAATGATAATGAAACAAGTGCAACGACAATATTGATTAGCAGCACAAGCCAAATGGAGCCAACGTGTACAATATCAAGGACATAAACCCCGAATAGAACAATAATAGTCGTTTGAATAAAAGCAAACAATCCATAGCCAATCATATAACCAGCAACAATTTCAGAACGTTTAATCGGTGTAGCCAGTAAGCGCTCCAAAGTCCCTGAAGTTCGTTCTTTTAACAACGCTATACCTGTAATTAAAAAGACGAAAAAGAAAACAAAGAAGCCTGTTAGCATCGGGCTAAAAATATCGAAAATAGCGGTATTTTCATCGCCATATACATAATCAGTCGTCAACTTCATCATTGCATATTGTTCAGGCTGTAAAACCTGAGAAAGTTTCATCTTTAAAGCCTTGGCTGTTGACGGATCATCATTTAATAATGTGAGCTTCAATTGACTTTGCTGAAAAGCTAACCAGCCATCATATTTTTCATCTTTTAGACTGGCAATAGAAAAGTCATTTTTTTCGATAACATGAAAATCTGCCTCTTCGAGTTTTTCAATTAGTGATGCAGGACCATTTGATACGACAAGTGTCATGTCAGGTTCATTACTATTAAAAACAAAATACATTAATGAAAGCACAAGAAGAGGGGCAAAAAATAATAAGGCAAGTGTACGTTTATCGCGTATCATTTGCTGCATTATTCTTGTGACTATTGCGCCGATTCTCATAGTGCTTCACCTCCAGCCTTTAAAAACACTTCATCAAAATCCTTAGCCTGATAATGAGCTTTCAAATCATGTGGTGTTCCATGTGCAATGATCTGACCATTACGTAGCATAGCCAACTGGTCACAGCGCTCTGCTTCATCCATTGCATGTGTCGTTACTAAAATTGTTTTATGCTCATCGTTTTTTAAACGAATTAACTCCTGCCAAATTTCTTTTTTTAATACGGGATCGATACCAACAGTTGGCTCATCTAAAATCAACAACTTTGGATTTTGGATAAGGGCAATTGCAAGGGATAATCTTCGTTTCATCCCCCCAGAATAATTCAACACCTTAATTTTTAAATCATCCGTTAAATGAACAAGGCTTGCAGCATAATTTACACGTTCCGCACGCTCTTTTTTTGATAATCGATAAAGCTTAGCAAAAAAATGAAGATTCTCTTCACCGGTTAAATCCAAATACAGTGCATCAGATTGTGCCATATAGCCGATATCCGTCAGTAATTGCTTATGGGGGACTGTATGATTTAATACTTGAATATGACCATTATCGGGCTTGATCATTCCCATAATCATTTTAATTAATGTCGTTTTCCCACAGCCTGAAGGGCCAAGTAAGCCAATTAGCTGTCCCTTTGGAATTTCTAAGGAAAGCGGGGCAATTACTTGTTTTTGATGAAACTTTTTTTCAATGGAGTTTAGTGAAATTGCATTGTTTCCCATCTAACCATCTCTCCTTTACTAAACACAGTGTTGATACCTGAAATTTTAAGGCAGTGAATTGGGAATTACAATAAACAGATAACTAAAAAGTGTTAAGCGATTTTGGATTTTTACGTTTTCGAGCTAGAGGAAATCAGACAGCCTAAGTCAAAAAGACTGACCAATACATAAATAAAGAAGAATGCCGATAAATAAGGTAATACTGTAATTACAAACACTATTTTACATTGGTGTGATCATTGAGGTAACCAAATAACTTCTTTCAGCAGGTGGCAAAACACCCGCTGAAATAGAGTAACTCAGTCTAAGAACGCCACGTCTTATGGCAACGACTGAGTGACCAACATCGTGTTGGCCCAAAGCCTCTGGCGGATGTCACGGAATCGAAAAGGAGTTCAATATAGGATGTTAGCCTAAAATCATCGCATCCATGCGATAACTGCTAACTGACCTGCATCGGTAAAAACGCCACGTCCTGTGGCATTACCGAAATGACCGACATCGTGTCGGCCCTCGTGCAGGACTAAGCACAAAGCCGATTCCAGACGCAATTATGCCGAGGCATAATTGATCAACATCGCTAAATACTAATCGGCATAAAGTGATAATACAATGGGGGTTCTAAATGTCTATTCACGATATAATGAATTTTGAAACAAAACGAGCTATAAAACATGCATTACTTGTACAAATAGAGGAAGTAGGTTTTGAAAGAGTAACAGTAAAAAATTTAGCTATTACTGCAAACATTAATCGAGGAACTTTTTATCTACATTATAAGGATAAATTTGAAGTGATGGAGGATTTGCAGCAAGAATTATTAAATGATCTAGAAAGCTATGTAAAAAACGTTCAACCACTAGAAGCCTTTCATACGATAAAAATAGGCCAACTTTATCAGCCATTTATAGCTGTGTTTAAATATATTAAAGAGCATGCTACAGCCTTTCGAATTATTTTAGGGGAGCAGGGGAGTCCCGCCTTCAGCAAGAGAATGAAGAAAGTCTTTAGTAATCATATTTTGGACAGAATCACTGTTATGCAAGGGGAAGGGCTTGATCCAGAATTTCAGCAATATTTTGAAGCATTTTTAACTTCCGCGATTTTAGGTGTTATTCAAGAATGGTTAGATAGTGGAGATGAGAATTTAAACGTGGACGAGTTAGCCATGATTCATTTTAGGTTATTGCGCTTCCTTGGTAATTTGGCATCTTTGCAGCAATGAGTTTTAACAAAGTTTTATATTTCTAAATCTAAGAATCTGCTTGCTCTAAGAAAGCAAGCAGATTTTTACCTTTAGCATTTATAAATATAAATCACGTTTAACAAAAACACGAATAGCCAGCATATAGCATAGCATCCCAATTACAAACAATGCCCCTAGCATCCAAAGAGACGAGCTATCTTGAGTCATTAATTTTTCAGGTGCAAACAATGAGTAAATCGTGAAGTACTTAAGCTTTTCTAAAGAACCACCCATATTACTAAGCGCTTGAATTAAATAAAAAAGAATAGGAATTCCTGTACTATACGCATAAGAGGTTCTTAAATCCTTGCTACTGCAGGATACTAAAAAGCAGTAGCCACTAATGGCAAAATGTAAGGAAAAAAGACCGATATTTAATGTCAAAAAAGCACGTAAATCCAATTCATTTGGAAATAGAATTCCTGAAAATATGATGGCTATCAAAGTTGTTACCGTGAGCAGTATCAAGATACTAGCAACTAAAAAAAATGCTTGCGTGAAGACAATTTTAAAACGTGTATTCGGTGTTGCAATTAAGTATGCCATAGAACCATTATCGATATAGCCCATCACTAGTTTATTTGCCAACATAATAATGAAGACTAACGGCAGAACTAGTAATAAAAATCCATACAAATAGGTAGATAGAAATTCAATTAACGAATTACCTATGTTACTCATACCAAATGCTGACATCAATTCTGGCATTGTTTCGGTAAGCTTATTAAGAGTATTGCTCATTTCAGGGTTATACATATAGACAATACTAATGATATAGAGCATTAATACAGCGAGAATAATACTAAAAAGTTTAATAGTAGCTTGCATCTCATGTTTGAGCAAAGTAAAGTTCATGATTCTTCACCTCCACTTTCGTAGTAATGCATGAATATATCTTCAAGTGATTGTGAAATGATATCGAGGTCGATAATTTTATAATCTGCTAATGTATGAAGTAATGTTTGGACATTACCCTGAACTTTTATAATTGCTTGTGTTGGCCCAATTTGTTCTATAGTATGTTGCTCGCTTAAAAAACGAGATAGCTCTTGCTCGCTTTGAAATTCAATTAAAAACTTTTTAGATTTTCGTTTTTTTAAGTCAGCAATTGTTTCCGTTGCAACAATTTTCCCAGCATTAATGATTGCTACACGGTCACAAGTTTTTTCGATTTCTTCAATCATATGAGAGGACATGAATATTGTCGTTCCTTTTTCTTTTTCAGCTAAAATAAAATCGATAAACTTTGTTTGTATAAGAGGATCTAATCCACTTGTCGGTTCATCAAGAATGACTATCTCTGGGTTATGCATAAATGCGCAAATGAGACCTACTTTTTGCTTCATACCCTTTGACATTTTCTTAATAAGCCCAGTGGCATTTAATTCAAAGTATTGCATGAGTTCATGAGCTCTTGTTAAATCATTTAACCCTCGCATTTGGGCAATAAATTTAATAAATTGTTGTCCAGTCATTTTATCGATAAACGCAATTTCTCCAGGTAAATAGCCTACAAATTTTTGAATGTCAGCCGTAGATTGGCGACAATCTAACCCTTTAATAAAACACTGTCCTTGTGTAGGCTGTAAGAAGCCCATTAAATGCCGAATTGTTGTAGATTTACCTGCACCATTGGGACCTAAAAATCCGAACACTTCACCTTTTTCGATTTGTAAGTCCACATTTTGTACACTATAAAAATCTCCAAACTTTTTAGTTAAATTATTGACCTCGATCATTGCCATACATTTCACCCCTTCGACTGTTCTTTATAATGATTATAAGGCTAATTTTCAAAAAATAAATTACTATACAATGCAACTCTAATCAGTGGGGGCTAATGGCTAATGCGATATAAAAAAAGAACATGAATGGCTTCTTTAAAAAGACTCCTTCATGTTCTCCGCCAAGTGATGACAATTTTACATGTAACAATAGCTTGAAGATATTTATTCTCCATAATAATTATTCAGTGCTACTTCTAAACGTTCTTCTAGGTGCTTCAAAATATAGGTCAACACAAATTGCTCCTTTTCCATCTCAATTTGAGGGGAACGAAAAATTTTTCTGAAATAACCTGCCTTATTGTCTATTGAAAATTGCTGTAATGCTTCTGTCCGTAATGTCGACAAAATTTCATTTTCAATATGACGCTCACGAATTTTTTGAACAATATCCTTTACGCTATGCTCCTCTTGAAGTTCGGAAATTTGTTTTTTTAAATTTTCATTTTCTAGTTTAAGTTCAGCTGTTTCTTTTTGAATTTCTTCTACTTGAAGATTCGATTCCGAGGATATTAATTGAATTTTTTGTGCGAGAAAGTCTTGATTGATCGTCACTTGCATGGCTCCATGTTCTTCATCGGGAAGAAAATTAAAAAGCCCAGTTTGTATCATTTGCTGAAGAACATTTCCAAGAACATCAACCTTATTAGCTAAATCATCAGTACCCATAGTTGTTGCAGTTATTTGATGTTTGATGAGTTGACCATTGTCATCAATTCCTAATAAAAGTTTTAAGCCTTTGACACGGAGCTCATCTTTTAGCAGTAAAATCATGCGAAGTCGTAAGATGGCAGAAAGGTTCAAACGAATATTAGTGTTTGGGCTATTCGTAACATTTTCAAAAATATACTGTTCGAATGGTTTAATGTAATAGCGAAGCTTCGCTTCCGTTATTTCAAACCAGCTAGCGACCTCTGAAGTAGAATAATAATTTGTTTCCTCAATATGCGCTAAATAGTCGTCATTGTAGAGTATTTCTTCTAATGGCTTATTTTTTTGTATTACGACAAACAATGGGTCATGTTGTACCATTCCGAGTACCAATTCTTTTGCATTATTTAGTTTAAGCATCCATTTACACCCCACTTTATTTTTCCGTATCAATTGTTCCCTATATAGGTTTCTATTCCACTGGAAGCAATTGTATGACTATTTTGTAAAGGAAATAATTATTAGAACAAATGACCTAAAAACCTTTTCTCCGCTTTAGCGGTTATCTATACCGAGGCAAAGCGTCAGCTACATGACTTCCACAAAAAAATTAAAGCAACGAGGTGGGAGGTTAACTGTCCGAAAAGCCCGATTGGTGAAGAAAGAAAACCCCACTGATTAAAGTTTCTTAAGAAAAATTTAAGAAATCTCCTCGGAAATCTTTAAGAAATGCTCTTTATATTAAAAGTATTCAAATAATACTTTGATCGGGGAGAAAATGTATGTTAACGTTCCTTACTGAATTTATAAAACATCCAAAAACGATAGGTGCGATTTCACCTAGTTCTAAAAAATTAGCAAAAAAGATGGTCGACCAAATTTGTTTTGAAAATGCCCGATGTATTGTTGAGCTAGGACCGGGTACGGGTTCATTTACGAAAGAATTAGTGAAAAGAAAAGAGCAGTCAACAAAGTTAATTCTTATTGAAAATAATGAAGTTTTTTGTGACAAGCTTCGTGAACAATTTCAACATGAGCCGAGTATAATCGTAATACATGGATCAGCTGAGAATTTATGCATATATATGTCAGCATTAAATATCAAGAAAATTGATTATGTCGTATCTGGATTACCTTTTACATCATTGAATCCTGCCATTTCATCACGTATTTTACAAAATGTAAAGGAATGCTTAGAGGACGGAGAATTTATTACATTCCAATATTCACTTATTAGGAAATCCTTTATTCAAAATTATTTTGAGGATATTTCACATGAAAGAGTATGGATTAACCTTCCACCTGCCTATGTACTCAGCTGCAAACTTGGAAATGTGAGGGCTAGTTAATGGGATTACAAGATCTTTTATCATATATTGAGCAATACGGTTATTTTGCTTTATTTTTCAGCTTATGGCTAGGAATCGTGGGTATGCCCCTTCCTGATGAGATGATTGTTATGAGTGGTGGATTTTTATCATCGTTAGGAAAAATGAGTGTGTTGAAAGCTTTTGTACTAACTTATCTTGGCGCAGTTTCAGGACTTTCCTTAGGATTTGTCCTTGGAAAAGTGTTTGGCCATAAAATACTTGATAAATTGGTGAAAAAGAAAAAGGCTAAATATTTATTACAGTCAAAAGAGCTAATAGATAGGTATGGTCATTTTGCTTTAGTTATAAGCTATTTCATACCAATAGTGAGACATATACTTCCTTACTTAGTAGGTATGAATAACATGTCGTTTAAAAAATACGCTTTGTATTACTACACAGCAGGTTTTGTTTGGACATTGATTTACTTTACACTTGGTTTGTTCTTTGGAAAACACATTGAAAATATTTCTATGCTAGCAACGAAATATGGTATATATTTTGGCGCTTTCGTCGGTATTGCAGGGTGTTTTTATTATTTTTATACACGAAAATTAAAGTCGGTATCGTAAAATGGTTTTATTATTTTTATATACGAAAAATAAAAAAATAGTTAAAATTAGGAAGTGTAATTATTGATAGGAAGTATATTATAGAAATAGGTTGATTGGAGTGGAGACTGGGCGACTCCTTGGGGATCAGCGATAGAGGAACGAAGGCTAAAACCATCACATCCTGTGATAACGCCTTCGTGACCAACATCGTGTTGGCCCGAGACCCTGAAGCGCAGCGAAGCGGCTCATCGGACGCCCCCAGGAAGCTTTGCTCTGTGCGAAAGCGAAGCGTCAGCAACAAAGCGCCCAGTTGGAACGGAAATCAACCCCTCGTTATGGTTCAGATTAATATATCTGATATTTTAATATAATTTGAAATTTGGTGGGATTAGATGACGAAAGAAACAATACTGATCGTTGATGATGAAAAAGAGATTAGAAATCTTATTGCTATTTATTTAAAAAATGAAGGCTACGATGTTCTAGAAGCAAGTGATGGAGAGGAGGGCTTAAGTCTTTTAAAGAAACATAAAGTACATTTAATTGTCCTAGATATTATGATGCCGAACGTGGATGGCATTGAAATGTGTGTGAAGGTAAGGGAAATAGCCGAGATGCCAATTATTATGCTGTCAGCAAAGTCTCAGGATATGGATAAAATCGTTGGATTGTCATTAGGGGCAGATGATTATGTAACAAAGCCCTTTAACCCTTTAGAGCTAATTGCGCGCATAAAATCTCAGCTTCGTAGATATATCAAAATGAATCGACTAGATAGGATGAACGAAAATGACATAGAAATTGGTGATCTGCGAATCAGTACAGACACACATGAAGTAATCGTCAACAATGAAAAAGTAAAGCTTACGCCAAGGGAGTTTTCAATTCTTGAATTACTTGCAAGAAATCAAGGCATAGTCATGAGCGCTGAGCAAATTTATGAAAAGGTTTGGAAGGAAGAGGCTATTCAGTCTGAAAACACGGTAATGGTACATATTCGTAAAATTCGAGAAAGAATTGAGACAAATCCAAGAAATCCTCAATATATTAAAACCGTATGGGGAGTAGGTTATAAAATTGAGAAAGATCATTAAGCCATTTAAATACTTACTATGTAAACTAAAAATACTTATCGTAAATACCATTACAAAAGTTCGACAAAGTATCAGAATTCAACTTTTAACGACTTTTATTCTTTGTGCATTTCTCGGTTTACTTGCTGCACGATTTACTCTACCGTATGTTGGGAATCCAACACCTACCATTGACTACAGTGGAGATATGCAGCAAATAAATTTTCAAACACAGCAAGCAGCAGATTTAGCTGTTAGTGAAAATAGTGTCGAAACTATACTGCAAATGATTGAAGCAGAAAATGAAAAACTGAAATCGACAGAGCGAGCGCTGAAAGTGTTAGTTACCGATGAGCACGGGAAAGTTCTGTATAAAACAAAGCAAGCGGAAGAGGAACAAATTGATGTACATAATAAGATTCGTCAGGTAATGGATTTTGCAATCAATCATCCACTCTATAATTTTAATTATGATATACCTACAGCCAAGCAATCGCGTAAAGAAATTATTGCCTTTTATCCAATAACTATAGAAGATAAAAATTTATATTTGTTTGTCAGTGGTATTCCAACAGGCATACTTATTAAAAGCATGGAGGGGCCTGTTCCTTTATTAATTGGAATTGCAGTTTTTACCCTTTCATTCTTTTATTTAACAAAACGAAAGATGAAACAAATTGAGTCTGTAGCAAAGGGGGTCAAGGAAATCGCAAAAGGGGATTTAACTTATCGAATTGAAAAAAAGGGGATAGATGAAATAGCTTTATTAACAGAGAACGTCAATCATATGGCTGAAGCAATTATGACAAATATAGAAATGGAACGAAGGATTGAAAAACAAAAAAATGAATTAATTACAAATGTATCACACGACCTACGAACACCACTTACCTCAATTATGGGCTATTTACGATTGCTAAGAGATGAAAGGTACGACACGAAGGAGCAATATAATGAGTATTTAAAGATTGCTTTTTCAAAATCCGAACAGTTAAAAAACCTAATTGATGATTTATTTGAATATACGAAGCTAACGAATGAAAGCATTGTCCTTGAGAAACAAGAGGTGTGTATTAATGAACTTCTCGATCAGTTAACTGAGGAGTTGATTCCGCAAGCAGAGGAAAACAATCGTACATTCAATAAAAATTTCACGGAGGAACGGATCTTCGCTACAGTAGATTCTGAAAAAATTGTCAGGGTCTTTGATAATTTATTAATGAATGCCATTAAATATAGTACAGGTGACGGCGAGATTTTTGTTTCTCTTGAAAGAAAAGAAGATACGGTTCAAATCTGTGTTGCAAATGAAAGTAATGAATTTACATCCGAAGAGCTAACGAGCTTATTTGAGCGATTTTATAAAAAAGATCAATCTAGAACAAATGTAGCGGAAGGTTCAGGACTTGGACTTGCTATTGCTAAGAACATTGTAGAACTACATGGTGGCAAAATTGACGCGCAGTATAAGGATGGTATGCTGCAGTTCATCATCGAACTTCCTGTTACAGCTTTATAAAAAATAGAAAGGTAGCATTAAAGCAATGCTACCTTTTTTATGGGTGAATGAGTTGCTCAATAGTGAGAATATGATTGGCATTAGAGTGGGGGAGGCTCTTTTGTAAGTGCATAAAAATATTTTTGTCCTTAATAACAATTTGAATTTCCGTATATCGATATTGTTGTTGGACTTCTTGAACATATTCTGTAATTTTCAATAAATGATGTGGGTCTTTTATTTCTACTTCTACAAAAAAGGGCAGCGTTAATTGAAGTAAACTTAAGCAACCGCGACGAATCCAAATCGCTTCATTGACGTAATAACGGATAGGTAATTGACGATTACTTGCGATAAATAAGTCCATTTATGTCTCCTTTTTTAAATCATGATGTTAATAGTGACGGATAGAATCGTCAAAGTGATGGATAGAACCGTCAAAGTGACGGATAGAATCGTCAAAGTGATGGTTAGAATCCTCAAAATGGTGGATAGTACCCTCATCACATACATCAATCGTCTCTAGAAAATATTTTAACGCAATTGATTGTACTTCGTCATTGCATAATTAAACTAAGTCGGGATTTGAGCATGCGTTGTTGCTAGTATGTGTAGTGGCAATGACTGTGAATCCATATATCTTTGAGCGAATTCACGTGGATAAAGTTACACCTAGCACAGCAATAACGAAGCCAATGATTCTGTAGAAGGTGCCAGTGCTTTTTCAACTTTATTTACGTTCAAAGAGGTGTTTTCTACATTGAGATGATCAAACCACTATGCAAGTTTATTCAAGAATTTCTTTTCTAATTACGTCAATACTAGAAGTTATATCTGGCTGTAAAAAGGGGACATATTGATGAAGAAAATAATTCTACTTACATTATTGCTACTCTCTGCAGTTAACTTTAATCCAATATTTGTTCACGCTAACGAGAACAAGAAAGAAGACTTAATGAAAATTGTTAGCAGATTTATGCCATTGAATGCGTCACTTATAAGCCCTGAAAATCCTTCTTCCACACCGCCAATTCAACTCTATGACTTTAACCACGATGGACAGAAAGAAATAATCTTTACTTATAAAATTAAAGCAAAGGATTACCCTTCTCAGTTTGGATCAATAGTGCTAAAAAAACACAATACGAATTGGCGAAAGATTTGGGAAACTAAAATGCAAGGAGTCGATTTGGATTTTTCAGGATTGGTAGATATTACTGGTGATGGCACAAAAGAATATTTATTTGGTGTTACAATTGGGGCAGCAATGGGTAGCGAACTTCAAGTGTTCCAATGGATCAATAACTCATTCCAAAAGATTGCTGATGTTCCTTATCATAAAATGGATTTTGTGAATGGAAAACAAAAAGTTGGTATAGCAATTTGGCAAATGTATATTGGCGATAGTTATTTAGTGGATGTACTAAAATGGAATGGTGAAAAGTTGGTCTATAACGAAGAATTATACTCTAAATACTATCCGGTAATCGAAAAGTTTTATAAAGAAAAAATTTCAGAAATGGATGCCTGGTTTTATTGGTATTGCCTTGCAGATGCCCAAATCAAAGCAAATAAATTTGAAGAAGCATCTAAATCTATTCAAAAGGGAATTTCGTTAGTTAAAAAATTATCAATGGAAGATGTAATCCAAGACTTTAATGATTTAAAAGAAAGGCTAGAAAATAAAAAATAGCATTCGCCAAAATAAAAACGCACATTACTAAAATCATTTAGCAATGTGCGTTTTTGTATTTGGATAGTGAGTAGTAGACTTTAGTGAATATCACGCTTTTTGAAGTTCCCACCACGTACCTCTGAAACATCAGAAATAACTATGAAGGCACCTTCATCAATATCTTTAATAATCGATACTAGTTTATTTTCTTCCATACGGTTAATAACACAGTTTAATATATCAGTTGGTTCATTGGAAAAACCGCCACGCCCTTTTGTATATGTAACACCACGTCCTAAACGAGCTTGGATCGCATCACCAATTTCCTCTGATTTTGCACTGACAACACGAACATCTTTTGATTTTTCTAAACCATCTTGGATAATATCGATAACGTTTTTCGCAATAAAGTATGTTAAAGCTGAGTATAGTGCGCTCTCTAAGCCAAAAATAAAGCTTGCCCCTAAGAAAATAAAGGCATTAATAAATAATATAATATCCCCGACTGAAAACGGAACCTTACGTGAAAGTAACACGGCTAAAATTTCAGAGCCATCCAAAGCGCCACCGTTACGTAAGACAATCCCAATCCCAACACCTAGTAGCATACCACCAGATAAAACAATTAATAGTGGATCATTCGGACCTAAAATTGTTTTAACATCATGCATAAGCACTGTGGAAATAGATAGAGCTGCAATCCCAGCAGTACTCATCAATGCAAAAGTTTTACCTACTTGTTTGTAGCCAATAAAAATAAACGGAATGTTTAATACAAAGAGCAGTAGGCCTAATGGAATACCAAAGAGGGTTGCGCCCATAATACTAAGCCCCGTCACGCCACCATCAATGACATCATTCGGAATTAATACCGCTTCTAGTCCATATGCCGCGATGATGGCGCCAATTATAATCATGATAAATTTTCTTGTGTTTTCAACTGACTTTCTTCTTTTCATAAATCTTCTCCATTTCTTTACGTAAAATAATACTTAAGGTTTTGGAATAATATTTATAGCTATTGTTTTTGTCTCAGTATCAATCTCTTTATTAGAGTCGGCCATATTATAGTATTTATTTATTAAATCGTTTAATTCATTTTCAAAGTGCTTAAATTGATCCTTCGTTAACTTAAAATCAATAAGCGAAAAAGTTGCTAAATCTGCAAGTCTTTCTTCTTCATCAAGTGAATCTAAATAATTTTGATATTGGGATAGCAAAGCTAATTGATAGTAGGAAACGTAATTTAATTTTTGTTTGATAGTTAGTTGTGTCCAATCCTCCTTACTAAGTTTTGCTGCTCCTTCATTTACTGCATAAAATTTTTCTGTAACAGAACGTACTTTTCGCTCTTTCACAATTTTTATGATGTTTTCATCTACTAAAATTTGGATGTGTCGATACAAAGTGGCTTGAGGTACATCCTTAATAACAGAAATCATCTCCAAAGTGCTTAAGCCTTCTTCTTTATCGTGCATCAGAGCTTGTAAAATTTTCATTCTCACAGGGTGCATTAATACCTCTGCTTTATTACGCATAAACCGATCCTCCTATTAAAAAAATGAGATGGTATCAAGGAAAGAAATTAAATGTTATCAATGTGAGAACATTATCATAAAATATATTAAAGATATTTTTTTAAGATGTACAGTAAAAAGGTAATGCAATTTTTACCGCCTTTTGTTATCATTATTGATAATGATAATGAATGGAGGTTATAGGAATGAAATTACACTATGGTTTCGATGATTTACAACAACTGGATTGGGCAAGTATACTTCCAATCATTTTGCCATTTATATTCGTAGGATTTGTTCTAATCATTGTTGCTTTATTCGATTTATATCGGCACCGAGATACGCGAGAAAACATACTTATGTGGACAATTATTATTTTGTTCTTTAATTCAATTGGTTCTGTTCTATACTTCATTATTGGTAGGAAGGAGGTAAATAAACGTGCGCTTAGAAATTAATAATATTACGAAAAAGTTTAAACAAAAAACGGCTGTGAATGAATTTTCAATGGTTATTGATGCTAATGAGTGTGTTGGATTAATTGGACCAAATGGAGCGGGGAAATCCACGTTAATTCAAATCATTGCCGACATTCTGAATGCAGACAAAGGGGAAATTCTTCTTGATGGTCAAAAGATTTCATCTATGAGAAATCAAATTGGTTACTTACCTCAGTATCCTAATTTTTTCTCATGGATGACAGCATTTGAAACATTGTCCTTTATGGGAACACTTTCTGGCATAGCAAAAAGTGAATTGCAGAAAGAAATTCCATTACTTTTAGAAAAAGTAGGCCTAGGGAAAGAAGCACATTTTCATGTCGGAACATTTTCAGGTGGTATGAAGCAACGCCTTGGCATCGCACAAGCATTATTGCATAAGCCAGCTTTAATGATTATGGATGAACCGGTATCAGCGCTAGATCCAATAGGGAGAAGAGAAGTGTTAAATCTATTAAAAGAGATCAAAAAAGAAACGACAGTTTTAATATCAACGCACATATTGAGCGATGCGGAGGAAATTTGTGAGCGTTTTGTGATGATTAAAAATGGTCACAAAATAGAAGATGCTACGAAGTCAGAGTTACTTAAACGCCATCAAGAATCAGCTATCTTCCTAATGATTCGTAAGGCAGATTTTCAGTGGTTAACAATGCTTGAACAATTATCTTATGTGAAGAAAATCGAAAGCTGTGGAAATGGCTTCAAAATCCATGTTGGAAATTTGGAAACAGATGCTAATCGACTAATACAGCACGGACTGGATTCAAAAGTGATGTTTACTAAATTTGAAGTGGGTATTCAAGACAATCTAGAAGAAATATTTTTAGAATTGGTGGTGTAAGAGAATGAGTGCTTTTATTGCATTAAGCAAAAAAGAAGTACAGCAAATGGCCAGGGAATTTAAAATATTTTGGCTCCCAATCGTATTTATTTTACTAGGGCTAACTCAGCCGATTATGATGTATTATTTACCTGTTATTTTACAATCAGCGGGTGGTATTGAAGGTATAATAATTGATCCTACGATGGCAAATCCGGAGGGACAGGCGGTACTTGCCTCAACATTAAATTCTCAGTTTGATCAGCTTGGCATTATTATTTTGGTCATAGCCACTATGAGCATTATTCAAGGGGAAAAAGCAAATGGCATGATGGCATTTATCCTAACAAGGCCAGTATCGATATCTTCTTATTTAAATAGTAAAATCATCATCCATTATATTTTGGCTGTTATATGTATGGCTCTTGGATATGCAGTGTCCTATGGCTATTCAGCGTATTTATTTACTACTGTTCCTATGACGCAAGCCATGTGGGCTTTTGCATTTTATTGTGTTTGGCTGTTATTCATCATAACGTTTGTTGCGATGATGAGTACATTTTTTAATAGTCCTGCATTTATAGCACTAATAAGTATCGTTAGCCTATTAATTTGTCGTTTTATCGCTGGACTACATCCATTACTAGACATTGTTAATCCTGCTAGTAATAGTATGTATGCAACAAATATTCTAATGTCGGGTGATGTGGGATCTTGGGTTGGCATCAATATTGTAGTAACGCTGCTGTTAGTTGTATTGATGATCATTACTATGCAAAGTTTCATTGCGAAAAAGAAATTTTAAATGAAATAAGGTGAAGAAATTGTTATCGATACAAAATTTACAGCAATCGTATGGGCAGCATGAGGTTTTGAAGGGCGTAGATTTAAAAATTGAAAAGGGAGATATACTGGGGTTTGTTGGTGGGAATGGTGCAGGTAAAACAACGACATTAAATTGTATTGCTGGATTAGTAGAACAAAATTACGGAAAAATAATGATTAATAATGTTGCGAAATCGCAGTCATTCGAATATAAAAAGCAGTTTTATTTTATACCGGATACGATTCATGTATTTAAAAATATAGCTGCATATGATTGGATACATTTTGTTTTGAAGCTGTATGAAAAGACTGATGATGAAAGACTAAAAAACTTTATTAACGTCTTTGGGATGGAAAAAAGTATTTATAAACCGATGGGAACGTATTCTTATGGAATGCTTCATAAGATGGCATTGATTACTGCTTTTACAATTAGTCCGCCTATCCTAATTATGGATGAGCCGTTAAATGGATTGGATCCACTTGCTGTCGTTGCTTTTAAAAATTGTATGAAAGAGTACGTTGGAAATGGTGGGACAGTTCTCTTTTCCACTCATTTATTAGATGTTGCCGAGAAAATTTGTCAATCCATTTCGTTTTTAAAAGATGGAAAGATTGTCTTACATGAGCGTGTTGAGAAATTGCTAGTCGATGGGAGCTTAGAGACTATTTTTATGGAGAAACAAGCTAATGAAGGATAATATGCAATTAATCAAATTCTTTTTAACATCCTTTTATGCAAAGCCAAAGCAGCCAGTAATTCAAGTACTCCTAATTATTGCATTTATTTATGTAGCCGTTCAGTATTTTGTACTTACCTTCATTATCTATTTCATGGCGACCCCAGAGGAGTATTTATTTTACAATGTTCTTCTTTCAAATGGTGTGACCTATTTATTGATTTCGTATTTTGCCATTTCGGTAGTGTTTAGTCAAAGTGATTTTGCTATATTGGCTCATTTGCCCATTTCAGCGAAGCGGGTTGTAATGTCAAAAATTATAAGTGGGGTAACTTTACCGATAATGGCGGTAAGTATTTTATCAATACCTACATTTTTCATATTCCTGATAGAGTTTAAGCTAGGTGTTGCTATAAAATCACTTGCATTTTTACTTGTCATGAACGTTTTAATTGTATTGTTCCTTCTATTTGTGTTGTCCATTTTTAATCATTTTCGCAGTGTATTTATTAATACATCCGTATATTTGCTTGTTAGGATGACGCTTATAGTAGGTATTGGAATAAGCCCGATCCTGTACTTTCTAATAAAAAATTATCATGCAATCAGCACTGTTTTAGTGAAATTAGATGTTTCAACAATATCATCCTTAAGTGCTTCAATTTCTGATTTTCTAGAAATAGGTTATCGTTTTGCAATGCAACAGTCAGTGGTGGAGACGCTTTTGTCATTAAATACGGCAATCAGTTTTATCTTATTATTCGCACTATGTTATTTATTGTTTAAAGCAACTATAAAAATGATTGCGTCTAAGTATTATGAACATGGCTTGCTTGTCAGCAGAATAGAAAAAATGACTAAAGTTTGGGGGAGAGATATTCAAAGCAGCTTGGTCAATTATTTGCAACGTGAATATTGGATTATTCAGTCTGAACCGTACTTTAAAATGCAAGCTATTTTAGGGATCATTCTAACGCCAATTTGTACAATCATTTTTCTCGTACAGTCGAATATTTTAAAGGCTGAATGGATTGTTAACAATGAATCTTTTCTTTTTGTCTATATGGTTTTGTTCATGAGTTGTATGAACAATATTAGTGGAACTCCCTATTCAAGAGAGGGGAAATACTATGCATCTAGCATGACATTACCATTCGATCCACAAAAGATTTATATGGCAAAAGTTGTGACTTCATCAAGCATAGGCACAATAACGGTTGTAATAAGCTATATCATTTACATGCTATTTGGTAGAGTCGATTTTATAACGGGACTGCATTTATTGATTACATTACTATTAGTCATTACTTATAATTTATTGTCTCCGCTTTATGATAGAAAGCACCCATTACTTGAATGGTCTAATCCATCAGAGGCAATAAAATCAAATCCTACAGTATTAATAAGCCTGCTATATGGATTACCATTATTGATTATTGTTGGACTTCTCCATTTTAGCTTGCTTGCTCTTAATATTTCTCCAGCGATGACAGCCCTAATTATTTTGGTAATTGTAACTCTATGTACAATTACAGTAATCTATAAAATGTTTTTTGAAGGAAAGAATTTGAAAGGATACGTAAACAATTGAATGTAAAAATAAATCCAAAGAGTAACATTCCTTTGTATCAGCAATTAACCCAGCAACTACTGTTTGAAATAGCGAGAGGGAATTTGCAAAATGGTGATCCACTGCCTTCCATTCGTGATTTAGCAGCTGAAACAAACCTCAATCTTCATACCGTTCATAAAAGCTACAAGGAGCTTCAAAAGAAGGGAATACTCGCTATAAAACCTAACTCAAAAGCAATTGTTAAGAAATCCGCTGAAGCGAAGGGGATTGACCTTCAACAAATTTCTATAAAAGTCGAACAAATAATATGTGAAGCTTATGTTTTAGGTATTAGCGAACATCAACTACAACAGATATTTCATGAAAATTTGCTTAAATATTATAGTAAGCGTTAAGAGAGAAAGAGATGACTTCTGCTGCAATGTACAGAAGCCATCTCTTATTAATTAGAGTGTATTTTAGTAAACTCATCCTTAGTCATTCCAAAATAAACTTCATCGTAAAAGGTGCCATTTGTATAAATCATATTTCTTAAGCGACCTTCCTCCACAAATCGTAGTTTTTTATGTAAAGCTATAGAAGATGCGTTAAAGGAGTAAACACAAATGGTTGCTTTCTGATAGCGAAGTTCAAGGAAATAATGCTTTAAAATGGTTAAAATCATATCTTTTGCATATCCTTTTCCTCTATATGAAGGAAATATCGTTATAGCATAATCAAAGGTCCCATTCTTTGCATCACATCCAGAAACCTCAATTGTCCCCACGACATTGTTCGAAGTATCCTCCGCAATCCAGTAAAAATCATCACTCTCCGTAGATGCCCCTTTTGATATTTCATTGATCCATTCTTCAATTTGTTGATTTGTCCGAGGAAAAGCGATGGAGTCATGGTTTTTTAGTATATCATCATCTAAATTTTCAAACATATGAATGTCCTCTGGCTTGGGCGCTCTTAACCTTATTTTATCTCCGCACCAATAGGAAATTTTCATTGAAATCACCTACCTTTTAAATTGATATAGTTAAATTATACCATTGGAGTTGTGTGGAAGAGGAAAAAGCAAGAAACCACTAAAAGAGTTCCCTGCTTTTACAATGTTATATTAAAAACACCGCCACAATGGTTGTAACAATAAGACCAATCGCTACGGGCAATAAATTACGCCTTGCAAGCTCGAAGGGGCTAACATTACAAATGGCAGCAGCCGGGATTAACGCCCAGGGAATGATTGTTCCTCCGCCAACCCAGATCGCTGTTATTTGTCCTAAAGCCGTTAAAGTTGCAGTACCGCCACCAATAGCATTACCGAACAAACTACCGACGGAACCTGCTAAGGAAATACCTGAGAAGCCAGAGCCATCTAAGCCTGTGATGGCGCCAACTACTGCTAAAGTGACGACTGCAATTCCCTTCGTTAATGGAACTACCGCAGCTAGACCTACGCCGAGATCGTTGACGATACCATGTGAAGTGGCTGGTAAGTAATCACCAATAATTTGTGTAAATCCGGAATCTCCTAGATAGAAAAAAGCTGCAATAGGAATAACCGGTCCGAACACTTTAAAACCGAATTGGAATCCTTGAATTAAATAGCTTGTTGTTTTTTCAAGCCCTTGTTTTTTGTGGGCTACAACGCAAAGCAACAGAAGGATAAAGACAGATGTCCCTCCGATTAAAGCTGTTGCATCTCCACCTTGTAATTTTAATATAGACATTGCAATGACATCGAGTACAAAGGCGATTGGAATAAGTACTGCGAAAAAGCGTTTTTGCCCGAGTGTCAGCAGGTTTTCAGCAGTTACTTGTTCTACGTCTTCATTTGTATCGTTTGTAGCATATAGATTTAGTGATCCACGCTTCATATCACGTCGTAAAAAAATATAGGCGGCCAACGTAGTAACAACTCCCATTGTAATCACAAGAGGGATACTAGCAGACATTACCTCACCGACTGGAATACCAGCAGCGTCAGCAGTCAGCTTCGGAGCCCCTTGTATAACAAAATCACTCGACAGAGCAATTCCATGACCAAATAAATTCATCGCCATCGCCACTCCAAGTGCCGGTAAGCCTGCACGTAGAGCAACAGGTAACAAAACCGCCCCTAACAGTGCCACAGCCGGTGATGGCCAAAAGAACCACGAAATAAACATCATTAACAAACCAATCGTCCAATAAGCGAGTGCAGGTGTTTTAATGATTTTTGTAAAAGGAGCAATCATGACCTCATTAATACCAGAAGTCATCATCACCCGACTCATGGCAACGATAATAGAAATAATAAGAATGATCGACAACAGTTCTGTAATGGCATAAATAAAACTGTTAAAAACACCACTAATGGATGCAGTTAAATCGCCTGTAGCAAAGATTGATAGCATAAAGATGCCTAGTACACAAATGAGGGTGGTATCGCGACGTTTAACCATAAATCCAATGATAAGGACAATAAAAACAACGTAAATCCAATGGAGAGCTGTAAATTCAATCCCCATACGTTTCCCCCTCAAAATTCGTTCTGATTCTATAGAATATGAAGGGGAAAAAAGTTGGTGATGGTTTTGAAATATTTCGGCCTAGTCAGAACGACGGAAAGCGGTCGAAGTGACGGATAAAGTGGCAGAAGTGACGGAAAGCATGGTCAGAGCAACGGATAGAATAGTCGAAGTGACGGAAAGAATCGTCAAAGCGACGGATAGAGAAGCTAAAGTCGTGGATAGAACCATCAAAGACGTGGATAGCCCCGCCCAATTCGTGGATAGAACCATCAAAGACGTGGATAGCCCCGCCCAATTCGTGGATAGAACCATCAAAGACGTGGATAGCCCCGCCCAATTCGTGGATAGA
>NZ_JBNNUX010000022.1:0-82522 GCF_050280145.1 Lysinibacillus sp. NPDC093688 | reverse complement strand
CAGGGAAACGCAGCTTTTAAAAAAGCTTCATTAGCTTACAGTTATTCCATTAACGGGCGCGATTGTGGAAGAAGCGTCGCTGTTCTTATTAAACTAAACTGCTTTACTTAAAGATGGGATTCCACAGCGATCCCATCTTTTTCTTCTTCAACTAAAGGAGCAGGTTAGTCCAATAAGGAAATCTATTTTTATAACGAATTTAATATTAGTTTCGCTGAACCGTACCATAAGTAAGTGAGATTCTATTCATTTAATGGAGCGTTGATTAAATAGAAAAAATAGACCTAATAGTATGAACTAAAAGAAGAGAGTCAGTTCTTTATGGACTAACTCTCTTCTTTTAGTTCATATGCAGTTTGCAAGGGAAAAAAATCTCTACTTAATTGAAATGGGTGAATTCAATTGTAAAGTAGAGAAATAGACGTGAGAGATAGAGCCATTTCGTTAAACAAGAAATGAATAATTTGAACGAATATTATTTTTCATAGGAATGATTAGGACAAAGTGGCTATATATATAGATTGTATGAATTTATGATATAGGGGAGGAATTGCATGGTTGGAAATAGAGCTGTGGCCTATATGGGCTCCGGAAAAGTAGAAGTGCAAGATATTGGTTTTCCAGATTTGGTTTTACGAGATGGACCAGGGGTAAATCCACTTAATGTAGGGCGCAAATGTGATCATGGTGTTATTTTAAAGGTAGTAACAACTAATATTTGTGGAAGCGATCAGCATATGGTGAGGGGGAGAACTACAGCTCCGACAGGATTAGTTCTAGGCCATGAGATTACAGGAGAAGTGATTGAAGTAGGCCGAGATGTTGAATTTATTAAAAAAGGTGATTTAGTTTCTGTTCCATTTAATATAGCTTGCGGTCGGTGCCGTAGCTGTAAGGAGCGGAATACTCATATTTGTGAGAATGTAAATCCAGATCGTCCTGGTTCAGCATATGGTTATGTCGATATGGGAGGATGGGTTGGAGGTCAATCTGAGTATGTAATGGTGCCATATGCCGACTTCCAATTATTAAAATTTCCTGATAAAGACCAAGCAATGGAGAAAATTAGAGATTTAACAATGCTTTCAGATATATTTCCAACTGGATATCATGGTGCCGTAAGTGCAGGTGTGAAACCGGGATCAACTGTGTATATCGCAGGTGCAGGTCCAGTTGGTCTCGCTGCTGCTCATTCAGCTCAGTTACTAGGAGCCGCTGTAGTAATTGTAGGAGATTTAAATGAAGAAAGGTTAGCTCAAGCTAGAAGCTTTGGTTGCGAAACAGTTAATTTACGAAATCATTCAAACCTAGGAGAGCAAATCGACCAAATACTTGGAGCACCTGAAGTAGATTGTGCTGTAGATTGTGTAGGATTTGAAGCATCTGCACATGGAGCTAATGCAGTTGAAGCACCTGCTACTGTTTTAAATTCTATTATGCAAATAACACGTGCTGGAGGACGTTTAGGTATACCGGGTCTTTACGTAACCGGGGACCCTGGTGGAATTGATGAGGATGCAAAAATTGGTACGTTAAAAATTCGTCTTGGCTTAGGATGGGCTAAAGCACATACTTTTGTAACTGGTCAAACACCTGTTATGAAATATCATCGCGATTTAATGGCGGCAATTTTGAGTGGAAGAGCTCAAATTGCGAAAGCTGTTAATGCTACAGTAATATCATTAGACGAAGCTCCAAAGGCATATCAAGATTTTGATAAAGGGGCTTCCAGAAAATTCGTCATCGACCCACACGGTCTAGTAAAGTAAGAGATTTCTACAGGGGTTAAATTGAAATAAGCATAGAGGACAAACCTTTGGCTACTTTTCAATAAGAACTAGATAGCATGCTGATATTCTAAGGAGACTTTGAACTTCATTTCTCAAAGTCTCCTTTTTTTCGTTGCTTAATTACCACAAGTATATTTGTATTCAGGTTGTGTCTGAATGAAGAAACCACTTCGAACTTGTCCTGTCCAGTTTTGTAAGGATTCGTACCATTTAACGCTATCAAAAAAGTCATCTACTGTTGCAGTATTTGAAAACCAGATAAGTGGAGTGAAAGAAACAGGCTGTCCAGCATCTCCCCAAACACCGCCAGCCGGAATAGTACTTTGTTTAACCAGCAGTAAAGGAAGCCCATATTAGAAAGCCAAAGAAGGTTCGAGTGCTTGAATTTAATTTCTTTTAGTAAATGTCTTTTGTAGCGAAAGCGATGCGTCAGCTATAAACGCTTCGCTTTCACATAATAAACATTCACTCCGGGTTCTAGTTACGGGGAGATAAATTATTTCTCTTGTGTCTGATTAAATTTTTTGAGTCCGATAATACTTCCTAAAATCGTGAAAATAGCAGTTCCTACGATTACTATCATTAATTCGTTGTTATCAAAATAATGATACGAAGTTAATGAATTATTAATATGTCTTATAAAAAGAACTGTTGCGTAGGATGTAAAGAAACCGATAGTTGCTCCACATGTAAAACCACTGATATGCAACCAGTTGTTATATTTCTTTAATAAGAAATGAGATAAAAACACAAGCGCGATTGGCAACAACTGGATACAAAGGTCAATTGTGTTGCGAATAGAGATGTTTTGTATGTAATCTTCGTTTGATTTGTAATGATATAAGTAATATGAAACATTAACTACTTGTATAACTTTGATCAACCAAAAGCCGATTATTGTCCCAAACAGTATCGGTTTGATAGTTATTCTTTTAATTAAAAAATAACAGATAATTAACGAAATAATCACGGTCATAGGTAACTTGAAGAGAATATCAAGTAGCTCAAAATAACTACCACTTAATTCATGATAAAGGGTTGCTAAAGAAAAAAATGCGAGAACTGCGGCAATAGCAGTAACTAGATAAGTTGTTACATTTAAAAATAATTTCAATTGGGTTGCTCCTTTTTATGTTTGTTAAAGACTGTGTTCTGGAAGATTGTTGCTGTAAAACAAAAAAGACATAATTCATCTACAATCCAATTTCATTCCATAGAATACTTTTCCTATCAAATATTAACAATTTTTTGCTTTATTTTATATATGTAATTTTTTCCACTTGAGAGGGTAGCAATGAGTTTATTTTGGAGTATTAAAGACTTTCTATAAGAAACAGCTTTTTTATCGTAATTCATAAGAAATCCTAGTTCACAGGATTTCTTATCAGCCTCTATTAATTATTATCAATCTTTGTTTAAAACAACAAAAAAACCACCTCGTATGAGATGGTTACTTTCTTCTTGCTATTCAACTCAAGTACCTCTGTTTCTATAACTTACTCAAACTAGTTACTCAATTTGTTCTTCGATCATGTCCGCTTTATTTTAATGTTTTAATCTTGTCTCATCCGTAATTTAGTCGCTGTCGTTCTTTTCTAGATAATCAAGAATCCCCATTGCAGAAACAATGGTATCGAACGGGATTGTTTGATAGACGGGGTGATTTTCTACAATTCCATTTTCCTGTAAATAGTTGTGCAAAAGTGCCTTCAAGCGACTATCTAAAAAATGTACTTGTTCTTTAAAATCACTAGATACGGTTAACGCTTTTTTTCCTTCAGCTAGAAATAACGGCGTCCAATAACGCACTTGTTTGTAGGCTTCAGTTGGATTTCTATATGCACCGAAATGACCGAAATATAATTCAGTAGCCTTCAACTTTTCATAAAGCTGGATAGATTGTTCCATCGTTTGTGGGTCATACTGATTCGGTGAAGTGGAAGGAATAATTAAATCAATTGATTCGCTCTCCATTTCTGGATACCGTACACCATTAGTATCTCCTACAAACAATCCATTAGTAGCAGAATAAAGCATTGATACATGATGCTTTGCATGACCTTCTGTATGATAAAACGTTAGCTGATGTTGACCTAAAGATAGTACTTCCTCATGGCCAATTTCTATAATGCGTTCAGCATCGATAGGTACAATTGGATCAAATAGACGATCGAATTCTGCTCCGTAAACACTCTTTGCACTTGCAATTAGACGACTTGGATCCACCATATGAGATACACCTCGTGGATGGACAACGAATGTAGCATTTGGACAGCTTTGTAAAAATAACCCTGCGCCTCCAGCATGGTCTAAATGGATATGCGTAACAATTACATATTGAATATCCTCTAGAGAAATATGTAATTCATCTAAACCTTCTACTATATATGGCATAGACGGACTGGCAGAAGTCTCTATTAAGGCAATTTTTTCATCAATCAGCAAATAAGAGCTTGTACGCTGTTCCCGATCTAAATCATGTGTATCAATACAATAAAAATTTGGTGCAAGTTGTTGGACTCTCCCCATTTAAATAGCCTCCTGTTTTTTTCGGTAAGTATAGTATATTCTCTTGTATGTGTCTTTTATCTACAATAAGTTGTGTTTATACTTTATGATATAGAAAAGTATACTGAGTGTCTATTCATATTTTTAAGGGGGTATCAATACCTCGATCTGGTCGTAGTGTAATATCATTCCAATGAAAAATAAACAAGAATCTTGATACAACCTGGAAATTATCGAAATTTCAGACGAAAGATTGATTTAAAAGGGTAATGTTATTTATATAATTTTTCTTAAATCAAGATGAAATAGGAGAATATTGAAATGATTAAAGGATTATATGAAGCACATTTACCAGTAAGTAATTTAGAAAACTCGATTGTATTTTATCAAAAGTTAGGGTTAGAGCTCGCCTATAAAAAAGGAAAGGTAGCTTTCTTCTGGATAGCTAAAGGTGAAAGCTGGTTAGGTTTATG
The DNA here is from genome assembly GCF_050280145.1 of Lysinibacillus sp. NPDC093688. Lineage (NCBI taxonomy): Bacteria > Bacillati > Bacillota > Bacilli > Caryophanales > Bacillaceae > Lysinibacillus > Lysinibacillus sp. NPDC093688. The sequence goes on along the minus strand of NZ_JBNNUX010000022.1, from coordinate 77,751 downwards.
GGAGTGAAAGTGTTGAATTAAAATACCATCCATCTATCCGACATTTAGCGTTTAACTTCTTTCAGCGGATGTTCAAACACCCGCTGAAAGAAGTTAAAGCCTCCGGCGGATGTCACGGAATCGGAAAGGAGTTCTTTGTGCAAGCACAAAGCCGATTCCGGACGCAATTATGCCGAGGCATAATTGATAATTGACGAAGAAGATCTTGAGCATGTAAAAGAGTGGTTATCGTCAATTGGTATTGAAGTTCGAACAGAATTTGGCTTTCCTCCCGAACATCAACCACTAGTACTACCAAATAATCCTCATGCGCATGCTGCAATTTACTTTTCTGACCTGGATGGTAATTCATTAGAATTAATTGCGCCATTGAGACTAGATGTTGATGAAGATTTAAAAATGATGTCTCTTGAAGAGTGGAAAAATCGTCAATCCATTTAATCCAGTAAAAGAGCCTTAACCAAAACCGGTTAGGCTCTTTGTTATGCAGGGTATAATTATCCATTTTTCAGGGCATTTTCATCATGATTATATTTAAAAACGATGGCAAAAATGATGGCTAAAACGAGCGTATAGCCGCCAAAGAACAACCAAATATTTTGCCAATTTCTCACGCCGTCCACTGTAAAATAATCAACTACTTTTCCACTAATGACAGCTCCTAAATAGGCGCCTATTCCATTGACCATCGTACTAAATAATCCTTGAGCACTGCCGCGAATTCGATGATCGACTTCTTTTTCTACAAAAATCGCTCCTGAAATATTAAAGAAATCAAAGGCGCAACCGTAAACGATCATTGATAACAGCAATAGTAAAAATCCTCCGCCAATCGGGCTTCCATACCCAAAGAAAACAAAACGTAATGTCCATCCCACCATACTGATTAGTATTACTTTTTTAATGCCATACTTACTTAAAAAAAATGGAATGGTCAGAATAAAGAATACCTCTGAAATTTGTGAAACTGATAATAAAATAGCTGGATATTTAACAGCAAAGGTATTTTTATAATCAGGGTTCAATGCGAAGTCGTGTAAAAATGGATCACCGAATGTATTAGTAATTTGAAGCGCAACGCCTAATAGCATTGAAAAAATTAAAAACAAAGCCATTTTTTTATCTTTAAAAAGAACAAAAGCGTCAAGTCCCAAAAGGCTTACCCATGACTTGTCCTTTATTTCATTGGAAGTTGGGCACGCCGGAAGAGAAATTGTGTATAGTGCAAGTACTAACGAAGACCCGCTAGCAATAAATAACTGAATATTACTTAATTCAATTTTGGCAAGACTAATAATCCACATCGCAAGAATAAAACCAATTGTCCCATAGACACGAATAGGGGGAAAGTCCTTTACAATATCAAACCCTTTGTTCTCCAGACTAAAATAAGAAATCGTATTCGATAGTGCAAGTGTTGGCATATAAACGATTGAGTTGAAAAGCATTACCCAAAACATCATGGTTGGATCTGAAATTTGAGCAGATATAAATAGGGTAATCGCACCGAGGAAATGCAATATTCCGTATAAAACATTGGCTTTTACCCAACGATCCGCAATAATTCCTATAAGACTTGGCATAATAATAGCTGCAAGACCATTAGAACTATACACGATTCCAACTTGCGCGCCAGTAAAATGCAACGTATTAATCATATAAGAACCAAATGTAACGAGCCAAGAGCCCCAAATAAAAAACTGAAGAAAAATCATTATTTTAAGCCGTAATTTTATATTCATTTGTTCCTCCTATAGAAGGTGATGTAGTTATTTTGTGATGTTCTGAGGCAATAATGCCATTTAAAGAAGTACCAATTTTTTTCGTAATTCACTACTTTGAATTTGAACATAACTACAGCATTTGCTCCTTATGTCCGAATCATACGAATTTATTGGAGATTCTTTTGAAGGTTCGTCCTATATAAAGTAACAGAATTATTTTGGTGAAAATTGCGATAATATTTATGCTTTATACGAAAGTGGCAAGGCTGTGAAGAAGTACGAAAAGGAGGATTTTAGTTTTTAAGAAAAAATAGGGAGCTATCGACTGTGCATCCCGATTCTAGAACGTATTTTTATTAACAAGCTCTGGAATTTTTTGATAGGCAATCTAGTTACTAAATAATATAATTATTATGTGACGTTTTGTTTTAAAACTTAAAGCTTAGGAGTAGGTACTTTGGCAATGTTTATTATGGCAATATTGGTTACGTTAATTTTCGGCAGTTTTTCATACATGCTGTTAAAGTTTCCTGAAGATTTTTTAAAGATGAGTTCCTTTTCAGAAAAAATCATTAAGAAACCATTTCTAAAAAAGTATGTTAAGTTTACGGGTTGGTGGTTTTTAATACTTGTGATAGGTGTATGGATTATAGCAATACTCTCTTTATTTGAATGAAATTATGAGAAGTAGTTGAAAATCACGGCTGGAAGTGATCATATTATGAAGCTATATGCTCCAGCTCAGAATAATGTATGTTCTTCTAAATTAGGATTGTCATTGTTACACATAGTAGGAGAAAACTAAGGGATACTTTTCTATACATATCTTTTTCAACAAAGTGAAATAATGAGTGATTTTTTCTATTTAGCAATAACTTCAAATAAAAGGCAGTGGGGTTCACATATGAATTCCCACTGCCTTTTTATTCATTCTTTTTTATGAAACGGGACAAATGAAGTAACAGGGGACAAGAGTACCATTTTATTGATCCTGCTTTGTATGCATGTCGCTATATTCAATGTTTTATACCCACCTGCAGAATGTCCGATAAAATCTTTTTATCACTAACAAGATGGTCTAGAATCTCTGCCATCCATTTTCCTATGTCCTCTCGATTGCTGATGGAACGAAGAGGATCACTTTTGAATCGGATGATGAAATAGCTGGAAGGATAAAAATTTGTATTTTCAGAAAAGTCTTGACATTATTTCTGCACATGTTTATATTTTACATATAACCAAATGGTTATGTGAAAAGTGAGGGAATGATAATGCCAAATGTTTATCGAGCATTAGGTGATTCAACGCGACGCCATATTTTAAGTATGCTTAAACAAGGAAGCAAAACCCAAAAGGAGATAGTTGAAGCATTTGATATCTCTCAGCCAGCAATTAAGAAGCATTTGAATATTTTATTGGAGGAGAAAATTATTTCAGAGAGCTTGAATGGGAAATATCGTATCTATTCAATAAATCTCGACACACTCCAAATTGCCTACCATGAAATGCTTCAATACATCGGAGAACTACTTGATGATCAACTCGTAAGTCTAAAAGATTATGTTGAAAAGGGAGAGTTTCGAGATGAAGAAAAATAAGGATTCTGTTAAGCGAGAAATTGTTGTAAATGCACCTTTGAATAAAGTTTGGGATGCATTGACTAAGCCTGAACATTTAAACCTTTGGTATACAAAAAATGCTGACATAGAATTTTGTATAGGTGGAAAAGGTTATATGAATCATGGCTGGGGGGCAACATCTGAGGGTGTATTTACAGAAATAGATATAATGAAACGCTTTGTACTTCAGAGCATTGATGGGGATTTTACTACCATTACATCTTTAGAAGAAATTGGGGATAGCGTAAAAGTGAGTATTGAATATCAGGCTTCCTTTATTGGTGAAATGAATCAATCTACAAAGGAAAATATGTTATTTGGTACAAGTCAATTTTTAGAAAATCTAAAGAGTGTTTATGAATCTGGAACGGATAAACGTTCGAAGTTTTGGAAAACATGGATTGGTATTGCACACACAACAAACGATGGGGAGAGAGGTACAAGAGTTTTACAGGTGAAGGAAGGCTCGGTAGCTGCAGCTGCTGGAATTAAACCTGAAGATATTATACTAGAGGTAGATGGAGAAGAAGTCGGAGGATATGAATCTTTTGAAAGAACATTGAATAAAAAAAATGTTAATGGCAATGTTACCTTAACAATTGAAAGCAAAAATGAAAAATCACAGGTAAACTGTCTTGTAGATGCTTATCCTGTACCTTATTAATATTCAATGAAAAGATTATAGAAAATGTAACAAAAGGAACAAATGTTACATTGACGCTCCGGCACAATCATAGTGTGCATGTTCAAATGTAACATGCACATAATAGAAGAGCTCGCAGACGTATTTAAAATTTAGTTGACGGGTATTTCTCCGTCTCGATTCGTCTGAAGCTCTTTCATTGTATGCGGAAGTTCATTCAATTATCTTTATAACTAATGTGTCCATTTTCCAATAGCGATTCCTCTATTTTAAATCCCGTTATTTATAGCCATTAAAGTGGTTGCTATCCGTTTTAAAAATAATATTTAGAATTATTTGGAAATGATTTGATAAAATGTATATTCATTTAAAAGAAGGTAATGAATGCCGTATAAATTGTTTTGGTGTCGTTAGTTTCTAATTAAATTAAAAAATATAATTCGCGGTTAAAAAAGTAGGAGATGAACTATCCTCTAAGAATCCTCCACCTCTATGTAAACTACCTCTATGTAAACTACCTCTACTTGAAACTCTTATACTAGAAAACATACTATTAAACCTTCCTTGCCAAAACATTCTATACAGTTTCCTCGTTGTGCTTGTAGATACTTCTTTCAAAACAACCTAGGAATGCGGAGGGAGATATGTTATGGAAAAGAACTCAAATCTATGGAAAATTGTATTTGTAGCTAGTTTTATAGGTTTAACAGTCGATGGTATGGATATCCAAATGTTGTCATTGGTGATGCCGAGCCTAATTGACGAATTCGTCTTAGATACTAAGGCTGCTGGTTGGATCAGTACATTCTCTCTATTAGGGATGGCCCTTGGTGGAATCTTTGGGGGGTGGTTATCTGACCGCTTTGGCCGCGTTAAAATGATGACTTATATGATGATATTATTCTCAGTTGGAACCGCTCTCTTAGCTTTTGTACAGACATACGAACAATTTATTATTGTTCGTTTCATATCAGCAATTGGTATGGGTAACTAAACTGTTACAACAAATGTAGACAAAACTATACAAACCTGTATAGAAGCATAGATTTATAACAGAATACCCTTCGTATCAAGCTATTGGTGCGAACTCCACGTTAATTGCTTTTAACTCCTAAAGCCTTGTGACCAAAGCGGAGCTGGAAACGGCAGACGTAACGGTGCGAAAGTAGAAAAAACAACAAGGATGGCATAAGCTGAAAAAAATCACTCAGTGTCCGTAAAGGATCATCGTGACAACGGAAAACGGTGGCGCTAAGTGCTTTGGCAATGGATGTTTAGCAGCGAACTCCTAAATCTCTGATGAGACAAGGATTATGCATTATCTACCGAATATTTTAACTTGAACGCCATTACTTAAATCACATTAATTATTGAAAATGCTTGTCATTTTCTCTGCAACTTCTTCGGTAATCGCAAGAAATCGTTTGGAAATTGATGTCATGTAACGATCCTTAAGTGTAATTATATTAAGTTTTGTTTGTAACACTGGATTTGCTAGTGGTCTAAGTACCGGTAAATCAGGAGAATTAAGTAGCTTGAAACAGCTAGGTACAAAACAAATTCCTGCGCCTTTCATTACCATCATAAGTGTTGGTAATGTTTCTGTCCCCCAGTAAACGACATTAGGCGTAAATCCACTTTTTTGGCATGCCTCGATCACATCATCAGCAACACCTGATCCATAAGATGTTGTATTTAAAAGAAATCGCTCGTTTTTCAAGTCTGCAATATCAATAGAATCTTTTTCACATAGATGATGGTTGGGTGGAAGAGCTAAAAGTAAAGGTTCTGTTAGTAGTGTTGAAGTATGGATGTCCTCCGCTCTCACTGAAGTTCGGACAATTCCAATATCTATTTTATGACTTCTTAGTTCTTCTAAAATATATGATGTATTACCCTCGCGAACATGTGTAACTATGTTAGGAGTTTCCTTTTGAATTTTTTTTAAGACATTTGGCAAAATAAATAGATTTGCTGAAGTAGTACAACCCAATTTCACAGTACCTCTAATTCCTTCATGAAACTCGACTAATTTCTTCTCCGTATTCTCAGATAAATCAAGTAATTCTTTTCCTTTTTCATATAAAAATACTCCACTTGGTGTTAATTCAAGAGATCTACCTAAACGATTAAACAAAGTGACATTTAATTCTTGTTCAAATTTTCTAATTAAAATACTTAAGGGGGGTTGAGTCATTTGTAGTGCAGTAGCAGCTTTTGTAATGCTACCTTCCTCAACTACTGTAATAAAACAATGTAAACGATGAAGGTTCATTTTGATAACTCCTCCTTTTAGTATTCATAAAATATATGGAAGTCATATAAATATTATAATTTACATTATAAAAATGTAAAGATATAATATTTTCATAATTGAGAATAGTTTAAAAATTGGATCTAAACTGTATTTCAGTTTGAATTTAGTTGATACCAGAGTGTGTCCATCCAATCGCAAATTATTAATTTATAAATGGAGGTTTTTTCAATGACAACTAAAATTACTCAACAATCAAAAACTGTAGAGTTAGCTAAACTGGACAAAAAGCACTTGCTACATCCAGCTACAAATCCGAAGGCTTTAATTGACAATGGACCGCCTATTATCTTTGTTAAAGGTAAAGGCGTTACAGTTACAAGTACGGATGATGTGGAATACATCGACGGGATGTCAATGCTTTGGAACGTGAACTTAGGACATGGGAATCAAGAACTTGCAGATGCTGGTAATAGTCAATTATCTACCCTCGCGTATGCATCATCATTTAAAGGATTCTCAAATGAACCATCCATTCTACTTGCTGAAAAATTAGCTGAGTTAGCACCAGGAGATTTAAATAGTGTATTCTACACTTCTGGTGGGTCAGAATCAAATGATACAGCAATTAAATTAGCTCGTTTCTACTGGGAGCTTAAAGGGAAATCAGAAAAAAGAAAGATTATTGCGCTAACGAATGCTTATCACGGTGTAACAATAGGAGCGCAAACAGCTACTGGTCTTGCAGCATACCACAAGTTCGCATCATCAAATATAGACGGAGTTGTTCGTGCAACAGCCCACCTATTAAACAGCGAGTTAGGTGATAAAAGTGACCCGAACTATGCAGATTCTATCCGTGGAACAATTGAAAGAGAAGGTGCGGAGACGATTGCCGGAATTATTATTGAACCTGTGCAAGGTGCGGGCGGAGTTAATATTCCACCAGAAGGTTACTTAGAAGAAGTTCGTAAAATCTGTGACGAGCACAATATCCTTTTCATGGCAGATGAAGTTATTTGTGGATTTGGACGTACGGGGAAAATGTTTGGTGTAAACAACTGGAATGTTGTCCCTGATATGATGTCAATTGCAAAAGGAATTACGAGTGGTTATTCGCAACTTGGCGGGGTCATGATGAATGATGAAATTAGAGAAACAATTGCTAACTTCGATGCTGTTATCCCACATGGTTTCACATATAGTGGCCATCCGACTGCTTGTGCGATTGGACTGAAAAACATTGAAATACTAGAGCGTGATAATATTATTGACCACGTAAATGAAATGGAGAAAGAACTTAAAAAAGGTTTAGATTACTTAGCTGAAAAACATAGTATTGTAACAAATTGCAGAGTAATTGGTCTGTTGGCTGCATTTGAACTTTATGAAGATCCAACAAGTGGGAAATTGTTTGATCCAACTGTTTTCCCAGCAAATGCGGTAGTTGACGCATGTTTCAATCGCCAATTAATATTAAGAGCGCTTGGAGCGTATAACCAAATTGTGGCAATTGCGCCACCGCTTATTATTAACAAAGAAGAAATTGAAAAAATGATTCAAATTATAGACGATTCGATTACTGCTTTTAAAAATGCACGCAACTAAACTATTCCTATAAAGTAAGTTGAGTAGTGGTGTTTATAGTTAAAAAAGGGGAGGTTCTCTAGTGCTTTATATAAATGGTGAATGGCGAGATACAGGAAATAAATTAGATGTAACAAATCCTGCGACAGGAGAAATAATTAGAACTGTTGCTACAGGTGGTAAAACTGAAACTAAAGAAGCAATCGAAAGTGCGAAGAGAGCATTTGAATTCTGGGGTAAGACAACTGGAAATGAGCGCAGCAACTACCTGTTTCAAGTGGTTCAATTGATGAAAGAAAAAACAAAAGAATTAGCTGAAACAATTACACTTGAAAATGGTAAGCCTTTACCAGATGCTACTCGTGAAGTAGCAGGTGCGATCGGCTATCTAGAATGGTATGCAGAGGAAGCTAAGAGAATTTATGGGGAAACAATTCCTGCATCTGCAGCTGATAAACACTTAATGGTAATTCGCGAACCTGTTGGGGTATGTGCAGCTATTACACCATGGAATTTCCCGTTATCGATGATTACAAGAAAAATTGCACCTGCACTTGCTGCAGGTTGTACGATTGTTTTAAAACCAGCTGACTTAACTCCTCTTTCGGCGATAAAAGTATTCGAATGCTTTCATGAAGTTGGACTACCTGCTGGAGTTGCAAACCTGGTAATTGGCCCAGCTGAAGAAATTGGAAACGAGATGACGAGTAACCCAGCCGTTCGTAAAATCACATTTACTGGCTCGACGCGTGTGGGGAAAAAACTTATCCGTGATTCGTCTGATACAGTGAAGAAAATATCAATGGAGCTTGGTGGACACGCACCGTATATTGTGTTTGAGGATGCTGATATTGACGCAGCAGTTAATGGTATCTTAGTGTCTAAGTTTATTAACTCAGGTCAAACTTGCATCAGCACCAACCGGATTTACGTAGCAGAAACTGTAGCTGATGAATTCTCAGGAAAGTTAGCTGAAAAGGTATCTAAATTAGTTGTAGGAAATGGATTAGAAGATGGCGTAAATGTCGGTCCAGTAATTAATAAAGTGGCTCTTGAAAAAGTGAAAAGTCAAGTAGAAGACGCTGTGAAACATGATGGTAAAGTAATTGCGGGTGGTAATGTATTTACATTAAATAATGGTAGCGGTTACTTCTTTGAGCCCACAGTTATTCAATATGCAAGCGATAATATGAAGATTACAACAGAAGAAACATTTGGACCAGTTGCACCAATTTATACATTTAAGACGGAAGAAGAGGTAGTTGAAAGAGCAAACCATCCTGAATATGGTCTTGCAGCTTATTGTTATACGCGAGACATTGGTCGAGGCTTACGAATGATGCGTGCTTTAGAGTTCGGAATTGTTGGTATTAATGATCCAGCTCCAGTGGTTGTACAAGCGCCGTTTGGTGGTATGAAGGAAAGTGGAATAGGGAAAGAAGGCGGTTGGTACGGACTTGAGGAGTACTTGGAGAAGAAGTTTGTATCGATTTATTTAAAATAATAAAAAATGTTACTAATCTAGGTAACTAAATATATTGTAGTAGACTTATCTACATTCTCCATGTCACCCATACATAGTTTCTAAAGAATGTATGGGTGACAGTCTACACAATTAATAAAGTAATAAACTTTAATTTAATTCCAATAAAATAAGAGGGTGAATTTATTATGTCTCAAGTAAATTTAAAAAACAATGGACAAGAAATAGTTGTCCGCAATATTTTAAAAGAGGATCTTGCTGAAGTTGCTGCACTTTCTATGAAGTGTTTTGGACCTGATATGGCATTAAAATATGAGCATTTTGAAAGTCAGATTGAGTTGTTTCCAGAAGGTCAAATTTGTCTAGAATATAACGGTAAAATTGTAGGAACCGCTTTAAGTCTAATTGTAAATTTTGAAGATTACGGAGATAGTCACTCATATTTTCAAATCTGTGATTTAGGATTTATTCGAAATCATAACCCTAATGGTAGAAACCTATATGGTATTGAAATTGGAGTACACGAAGATTTTAGAGGGTTACAATTGGGACGTCATTTGTATGATGGCCGAAAAAGAATATGTGAGAAACTTAACTTAGAAAGTATCTTAGTAGGTGGTCGTATACCTTTTTACTATAAATATGCTGAGCAGATGAGTGCAGATGAGTATGCACTAGAGGTAATGAAAGGGAAAATATATGATCCTGTATTAACATTCCAAATGAAAAACGGATACGTATTAAATAAAGTAATGCCAGGCTATTTACCTGGGGATGTTGAGTCATTAGAATATGCAACACTTTTAGAATGGAAAAATCCAGTTTACAAGCTTAAATTAGTATGAGTCTTTTGTCCGTTATGTTCGCCTATTTTAATAGGCGAACAGTGGATGCCCATTGTTTATTGCGATTATTTAACTTCTTTAGTTGTGTAAGCGCTTTCAATTGATTGTTATAAGAGTTCCATTAGAAGTAAATCTTAGGTAAAGAGAGGAGTTATAAATGGTTATCGCTGATAAAGTTATTTCGAGTGAAGCAGTATTTACAGGTTTAGAAAATGAAGCAAAGCCAGCTGCTATTGCGATTAAAGGTAACAAAATCATTGCGGTAGGTTCGATGGAGGAAATAAAACCATTTATAGGTTTAGACACGAAGGAATATCATTATGGCAACCAACTCATTATGCCAGGATTTCATGATGCGCACCTTCATCTCATGTTTGGTAGTCTTTTCTCGCATGCAAGTATCAATTTATCGGATGCTCATTCGGAAGAAGAAGTTGCTAGTTTAGTAAAGCAATTCTCGGAAAACGTGCATGCTGATGAGTGGATTATAGGCTATGGATGGGATCATACAAATTGGGCAGAGAAATGCTTGCCGACACGTGTTTCTTTAGACAAAGTAGTTCCTAATCGCCCGATTATTCTTTTCCACGCAGAAGGTCATTATTCGTGGGTTAATAGTTTAGCACTTGAAAATGCTAGGGTTACAAATGAAACTGAAGACCCTCCTAATGGTACGATTCAAAAAGATGAAAATAATGAAATCACAGGAATTCTTCTTGAAACAGCAATGAATTTAGTTGTGGATATTGCTCTCGCATTTCCGGATAAACGGAAAGAAGAATTGTTTGAAGAATTCTTAAAAAAATCAGCTCAATTAGGCATTACATCAGTAAATGATTTGTTTGCAAGTAGTTTTGATAAGTTAAATAGTTTCGATATGTATAAGGCATATGATGAAGCTGGAAAACTTACGACTCGAATTCATCTTTACCCTGAGTTAAATGATGATATAGATAGAGCGATAAGCTTACGTGAAAAGTACAATTCCGAAAAATTACAGCTTGCAGGACTTAAGCAGTTTATTGATGGCGTTGTAACTGGACATACCGCATACATGTTAGATCCTTACTTAGACAAACCTATAACACGAGGGAGTACTGCTTTTCCTGTAGAAACGATCAAAAACTGGGTGACAAAAGCGGACAAAGAAGGATTTCAAATTCGCTTCCATACAATTGGTGATGGCGCAGTTAGGCTTGCTCTAGATATATTTGAAGCAGCAAGGATGGATAATGGTGTGAGAGATTCACGACATGCGCTAGAGCATATTGAAGTGATTCATCCGACAGATATTAAGAGATTTAAAGAATTGGGGGTTGTTCCATCTGTACAGCCTTCTCATCTAGCATTGATGCCAAAAGAAAGTCATACTTTGCGTGTCGGTAAAGAGAAAGACCCTTATACGTATTTATGTAAAACGTTATACGACGCAGTCGAGTATATTGCTCTTGGTACAGACTATCCAATAGCAACATTAGATCCTTTTAAAGAAATTTTCCATGCGATTACGAGACTAGACTTTACTGGTGATTATGAGTGGAATAGTCAAGAGCAGATAACACTCGCAGAAGCGTTGAAAGCGTATACAAAAGGTTCAGCATACAGCACATTCAGAGAAAAAGATTTGGGTACATTAGAAGTTGGAAAATTAGCAGATATTATTGTACTAGATAAAAACCTCTTTGAAGTAGAAAATAAAGAAATTCTTCAAACGAAAGTTTTGTTAACAATTATGGATGGTGAAGTTGTTTATCTTCATTCAGCAGAAAACTCCCACCTCTATAGGTGGTGAGATGAATGCGATTTTGGTACCTTCCCAGTGGGTGTCCAAACACCTACTGAATAAAGATAAAAGCCTCCGGCGGATGTCACGGATTTTCAAAGGAATGAATTGTGCGGGCACAATTCAAAATCCGGACGCAATTACGCCAAGGCGTAATTGATAGTGAATCAGTCTACTATCCTACTATTTTAGTTAATTGATCATTTTACCGGGAAGATTTTTTTATTACTATTCGAGGAGTGGGAAAAATGAAACATTCAGTTAATTTGTCTAGATCGCTTTCTTTAACGTCTGTTGTTGTTACTGGGTTGGCCTTTATGGCTTTAACTACAGTGTTTAGCACATACGGCATAGCCTCTAAAATATCTCATGGTATGGTCGCTGGATCGTATGTAATTGCATTAATTGTGATGATGTTTACGGCTCATAGTTATGGTCAAATGGCAAAAGCGTACCCCATTGCGGGATCTGCCTATACCTATGCGCAAAAAGCGATTAATTCTCATGTTGGTTTCTTAGTCGGATGGGCAATTTTAATGGATTATCTCTTGATTCCAATGGTTAACTTTTTACTATTTGGTATTTTCTTCTCAGCTGCAATACCTGAAGTTCCACAGTATGTTTGGATACTTACATTAGTAGTTCTTGTGACGTTTGTAAATGTTAGAGGTGTAAAGTTAAGCGCAAATATCAACATGATTGTAATAGGCTTATCGGTATTATTTCTAATTGTCTTTTGCATCTTATCAGTTAAATCAATAGTAACTGGAACCGGGACTGGCATTTTATTTAACCTTGATCCCTTTATTAATACCGAGGAGTCATTTAAGTATATAGTTGCTGGTGCTGCACTATTATGTTTCTCTTTCCTCGGTTTTGATGCAGTTTCTACTTTTTCAGAAGAAGTAAAAAATCCGGAGAAAAACATACCGCGTGCAATATCTCTAGTAACAATAATTGGTGGATTATGTTTTGTAGTCGTATCTTATTTTGCACATAATGTTTGGCCAGATTATACGAGTTTTAAAGATGCTGATTCTGCTTCCTATGAAATTGTTTTCCTAGTAGGCGGGAATGCCTTACAAGCAGCATTCCTAGCAAAAACTGCAGTGGTTGTATTTGGTTCCGCGTCCGCATCTCAAGCAAGTGCTGCACGTGTATTATACGCAATGGGAAGAGATGGACAATTACCTAAAAATTTTTTTGGAAAACTAAATAAAAGAACGAGAACCCCGGTTAACAACATTTTATTAATTGGTCTTTTATCATTATCTGCAATGTTTTTAAGTCTAACCTTTGTCGCGTCTTTCATTAACTTTGGCGCCCTACTTGCATTTACTGCTGTGAATCTATCCGTTGTTTTTTTATATTACGGTAAGCGAAAAGAACGCTCCTTAAAGGGGATTATCTTCTATTTGATTTTTCCATTAATCGGAGCAGTACTTACAACTTGTTTGCTTTTCAACCTAGATGTTTATTCGATTGCTCTTGGTAGTGTTTGGTTAGGAATTGGTGTTATTTATTTATTATTTATGACAAAAGGTCTTAAGCATAAACCACCAGTGCTCAATACAGATCAAATTGATTAGTCGCAGTTTAAAACATTAATGAAGCAGCTAAAAATATGTAAAGGGGATGGATGAATGACAGATAACACTACGCTCAAAAGGTCATTAGGTGTTTGGTCAATTGTTGCACTGGGATTAGGATATATGACGCCTACAGTGGTCTTTGATACGTTTGGAATTGTATCAAAATTAACAAATGGTGTAGTACCAATGGCGTATTTTGTCGCCTTGTTAGTAATGGTATTGACAGCGATTAGTTATGGAAAGATGGTACAGGTATTCCCGGCTGCTGGTTCAGCATATACATACACCCGGGAAACAATGGGGTCTCACCTAGGATTCCTCGTAGGATGGGCATCGTTATTAGATTATTTATTATTACCTTTAGTTAATGCATTAATTATTCGAATATATATGGAATCTCTGTTTTCGAATGTACCTGTTTGGATTTGGGTTTTTGCTTATGTCATTGTAGTTACTGCAATTAATGCTTATAGTATGGAATCAACATCCAGCTTAAACTTTATACTCGTTGTTTTCACGATTTGTTTAATAGGTATCTTCATAATACTTGCTTCTGTACAACTTTATCACGGTATGGGAAATGGTACTTTATTCACGATTCATCCACTATCACATGAAAATGTGAAATTAATAGCCGTTTTAACTGGGGCAACAGTAGTAGCTTTCTCGTTTATCGGTTTCGACGCAATAACAATGTATACGGAAGAAGCAAAGGATACATCAACAGTTCCTAGAGCAATCCTTCTAACTGTTTTAATCGGTGGGGGTATTTTCTTTATTGCTTCTTATTTTACACAAGCATTATTCCCGGATGTTTCTGTGTTCGAAAATGTAGATGATACATTGCCGGAAATTGGTTTATATGTAGGAGGGAAGTTATTCCAACTGCTTTTCATTGCAGGAGCTTTCGCTGCTACTGTAGCTTCAGGACTTGCATCTCATGCAAGTGCATCTCGTTTGCTGTTTGTTATGGGCAGAAATGGTGTACTTCCTAAAAAAACTTTCGGATACTTACACCCTAAATTTAGAACGCCTGTTTTTACGATTGTTTTGACGGGAATCGTATCATTATTTGCAATAGGACCAAATTTAGAATTAATTGCTTCAGTCATTAACTTTGGGGCATTAATTGCATTCACATTCGTTAACCTATCTGTTATTGTTCATTTCTATATTCGTCAGAAAAGGAGATCAGGCAGTGAAACCTTTAAGTACTTAATTATGCCTTCTTTCGGAGCATTAGCTACTGGAGTTCTTTGGTATCATTTACACGCTGATGCATTTATAGGTGGAATCGTTTGGCTTATAATCGGAATCATTTACATGCTGTTTATAACAAGATTCTTTAAAAAAGAACTTGGAAGCATGGACTCTATTGATGACTTGGAGTCATTAGATAAAGAGATTTTTAATGAAGATAAGATTAAAGTCTTGAATTAACTATTTAGTGGATGAGAATCTCTTAGATAATCTTCTTCTTTTTAATGACACAAGAAGTAAATAAAGGAGTGATTGCTTTGAAAGAAAAAATTCGACTGTATATAGAAGAAAATAAAGAAGAATTATTTAAAACAATTCAAGATGTCGTACGTATAAAAAGCGTTGTTGGTAATGAACAAGAGATGCAATTATACATGAAAAAAAAATATGAAGAACTTAACTTGATTTTGCATGAGATTGAACCAAAATATGAGAAGGTTTCAACTCATGAAGCGTTTATTGATTCAGGTATTCCGTTTGAAGACCGAAAAAATATTATCGGAATACATAAAGGTGTCTCCAATGGTAAGTCATTAACGATTCATGGGCATGTAGATGTTGTTTCTCCAGAACCATATTCAAACTGGACGATAGACCCATGGAGTGGAGATATTATTGGAAACAAGTTATACGGTCGAGGCTCTGCCGATATGAAAGCAGGACTTATTTCAAATTGGTTCGCATTGAAAACATTAATTGATTTAGGTTATCCAATTGCTGGAGATGTTCAGCTACATTCAGTAATAGAAGAAGAAGCTGGTGGTGGAGGCGGAGCTTTAGCATGTTTGGAGGAAGGCTTCGTAACAGATGGGTACATTTCGACAGAGCCACATAATTTGAATATGACAATAAGTCATGGGGGGATTATGTATTTCCGAGTGTACGTAAAGGGAAGAACAGCGCATGCTGGTTTAGCGCATGAAGGCATAAATGCTATTTTAAAAATGATGAAAATCCTTAGTGCGCTGGATGAATTAAGTGAATGGCGTGCTAAAAATGTTAAGTTTGATTTATTTGAAAAGGGGTCTGGACAGTCCGTTCACTTAAACTTAGGTGTACTAAAAGCTGGGGACTGGGTATCGACAGTTCCAGGGGAAGCGATCCTCGAAGGAAGAATTGGTTTTATCCCAGGGGAAACTCGCGAAGAAATAAAGCAACTAGTACAAGACACGATTATGAAATCTGTCTTAGGCGATGAGTGGATGGATAAAAATCCACCTGTTATAGAGTGGTTTGGATGGTCAACGGAGCCATGGTACCAAGATCCTGAGAACCCTTTTGTAAAATTATTTATCGAAAATGCAGAAGATGTTATGGGACATAAAGTAATAATGGTTGGAAGAGCTGGAGGAAATGATGCACGATTTACTCAGTATTACGGAAAACAAGGATTGTGCTTTGGGCCAATTGGAGAAAATATGCATGGACCAGATGAATGTGTTCATTTAGATAGCGTAGTAGAAGTAACTAATGTTTTGGCAAATTATATTATTAAGTGGAGCGAGAGTTAATCATCGTTAACTTTTGGGAATATCCATTTCAAACTAATATAGTGTCTCTCATAATGCTTCTAGCTTGGGTAGCTGAATGATTAGGAATGTTATGGAAAAAGGGGGTAGGCTTAATGCCATTGGTATTAGATTTAAAACAATATCTAGCATTAATAATGACACAAGAAATGCAACAATCTTTGCAACTTCTATAAATGCCGTCTTTTGAATCGCATGACTATTTATCTTTATTCAGCAGAAAACTCCCACCTCTATAGGTGGAGAATGAATGCGATTTTGGTACCTTTTCAGTGGGTGTCCAAACACCTACTGAATAAAGATAAAAGCCTCCGGCGGATGTCACGGATTTTCAAAGGAATGAATTGTGCTGGCACAATTCAAAATCCGGACGCAATTACGCCAAGGCGTAATTGATCGTACAAGGCAATCGAAAACCATTTAATAAATATTGAGAAGATGGCACTTATGAATAATCAGCCTAGCACTGCTAGTACAACTAAACGAATAAGTGAGGATTATTTGTACACTAAAAAAACTCAGGAAATTATTAGTGGAAAATTATTTGATAAAATAAATCTCTCTTAACAATTAAATCGACGAAACAATTCCTGTATTCAAAATTAATTGAAAATTAAATCAATTTATTTCCGAGATGTAAGTAAATCACATTTTAGTAGTTGGCAAGCTTATTGTTTATTAATTGTGAGTGTATTGTTTAAAAACATTTAAAAGAGAGGATGTATTTTTATGAAAAGAAATTATTCTGTTGAAGAACTTAAAGTGTTAGACCAAAAGCATTTTCTACACCCTACTTCACCAGTAAAGACGGAAAATGGACCGGCATTTATTTTTACAGAAGGAAAAGGTGTTTATCTGTATGATATTACAGGTAAAAAAGTTATTGATGGTATGTCTTCACTTTGGAATGTGAATATCGGACATGGTAGAACAGAACTTGGTGAAGTAGCGAAGGAACAAATGGATAAATTAGCCTTCAGTTCTTGTTTTGCAACGTTTAGTAATGAGCCTGCTATTCTATTAGCAAAAAAGTTAGCAGAATTAGCACCTGGTGATTTAAATACTACATTTTTTACGTCCGGTGGTTCCGAATCCAATGATAGCGCCTATAAATTGGCTCGTCATTATTGGATATTAAAAGGGGAAACTTCTCGAAAAAAAATTATCTCAAGATCGAGATCTTATCACGGGGTGGCAATCGGTGCTACAAGTGCGACGGGTTTAAAAGGATTTCGTGATTTTACAAATTCTAATGCACCGGATTTTCTATTCGTAGATCATTTCTCCATACAGGCTTTACGTGATTTGATTGAAACTGAAGGTCCAGAAACAATAGCTGCTTTCATCACCGAGCCAATACAAGGTGCAGGGGGGGTGCATGTTGCACCTGATAATTATTTCAAAGAAATTCGTGAAATTTGCAATGAGTACGGTATTTTGATGATAACTGATGAAGTTATCACAGGATTTGGTAGGACGGGTAAGTTCTTTGCGATGGAACATTTTAATGTGGTACCGGATATGATGTGCTTTGCAAAAGGTGTTACTAGTGGATATGCACAATTAGGTGGTGTAATGATCTCAGAGAAAATACACCAAGAATTTTCTGAGTTATCAGAAGGAACTATATTGCATGGATACACTTATAGTGGTCATCCAATGGCCTGTGCAGTTGGGTTGAAAAACATTGAAATTATAGAGAAAGATAATTTAGTAGCAAATGCAGAAATTCGTGGTCAAGAGCTATTAGCAGGGTTAAAAGTATTACAAGCGAAGTATCCGTTTATTGTAGATGCAAGAGGTTTAGGTTTAATGGCAGGTATAGAAATCTCTTATGAAGGAAGACTCCTCGCTCCGCAAATAGTGACAGAGGCAGCAAAGTTGGGATTAATATGTCGCTCTGTTGTACTAGATGCTCAAGATATTGTTGTATTTTCACCACCATTATCAATAAGCCAAAAGGAGTTAAGAGATTTATTAGATATTCTAGAAAAAGCGATTCAAGAAGTAGAGAATCAGGTATTGGCAAGTAAGTTGTAATACGAAAGGTGAGGTAATTATAATGAGGAAAAATTTATTTATCAATGGGGATTGGGTGGAAGCAGCAGAGTATACAGAATTATGCTCTCCATATAGTAGCGAGGTCATTGCAGAAATACCGAAGGCAAATGTTGAGGAAGTAGAAGCAGCTTTAGTAGCTGCCGATGCTGCACGTAAAACGATGGCGAATATGCCTTTGTATAAGCGTGCGATTATTCTTGAAAAATTAGCTTCTTTATTAGAAGCACGTGCTGAAGAAGCAGCTGAGCTAATAGCACTAGAAGCAGCCAAGCCTATTTCAACCGCCAAAGCTGAAGTTCAGCGTACAATTCAAACGTATAAATTTGCTGCTGAAGAAGCAAAGCGAATACACGGAGAAACAATTCCTGTGGATGCTGCCCCCGGTGGAGACGGGCGCATTGCCTATACGGTTCGTGAACCATTAGGCATCGTGGCAGCTATTACACCTTTTAATTTCCCAATGAATCTAGTAGCTCATAAAGTAGGGCCAGCAATAGCATCAGGTAACACGGTTGTATTAAAACCTGCAAGTCAAACACCATTAACTTCCTATTTTATTGGTGAATTATTAGTAGAGGCAGGATTACCGAAGGGTGCGTTAAATATCGTTACTGGTGCAGGTTCTTTAATTGGTAACAAATTAGTCACGGATAATCGCGTGAAAAAGATTTCTTTTACAGGTAGCCCCGCTGTAGGTATTGGCATACGCAATCAAGCAGGTCTTAAGAAAGTAACGCTTGAATTGGGTTCTAATGCGGCTGTTATTATCGATGAAAATGTTAATATTGATAAATTAATTCCACGTGTCGTTTCCGGTGCATTTGCATTCCAAGGGCAGGTATGTATTTCAGTTCAACGAATCTATGTTCACGAAAAAATGTATGATTTGTTTGTAGATAAATTTGTAGCAGCTACAAAAGAGTTGAAACTTGGTGATCCCCTAGATCCTACAACGGATGTTTCAGCCTTAATTAGTCCACAAGATGTAAAACGAACATTAAGTTGGATTGAAGAAGCAAAGGGGCAAGGGGCAATTATTGCAACTGGTGGAGAATCTGAAGGGAATATCTTACAACCTACCGTACTATTAAATGTAAAACCGGAGCAGAAGGTTTCCTGTCAGGAGGTATTCGCACCAATCGTATCTATTATGAAGTTTACATCTATTCAAGAGGCATTTGATCAAGTTAATGACTCCAAATATGGTTTGCAAGCTGGTATTTATACAGATAATATCCATGTTGCTTTACAGGCAACGCAAAAACTCCATGTAGGTGGTGTCATTATAAATGATATTCCTACATTCCGTTTAGATCATCTACCATATGGTGGCGTAAAGGAAAGTGGTATGGGAAGAGAAGGGCTGAAGTATGCAATTGAGGAAATGACAGAAATGAAACTTGTAGTTATAAACCAAAACTAATAAAAAAATAGGTAGGAGGAAATATAATGATAATTGGTGTACCTAAAGAAATAAAAAATAATGAAAATCGAGTAGGAATTACTCCAGCAGGTGTTGTGGCTTACAAAAAAGGTGGTCATGAAGTAATAATTGAATCGAGTGCAGGGCTAGGCAGTGGATTTACAGACCAAGATTATTTAGATGTAGGCGCTCAAATTACTAAATCGACTAAGGAAGCTTGGGATGTTGATATGGTGATTAAAGTGAAGGAGCCGATTCAGGAGGAGTACAAATATTTTAAAGAGAATCTAATTCTCTACACATACCTACATTTAGCTCCAGAGCCAGAATTAACGAAAGCTTTGCTTGAAAGTAAAGTTACTGGAATTGCTTATGAAACAATTCAATTAGATTCAGGTGCCTTACCGTTGTTAACGCCAATGAGTGAAGTTGCAGGCCGGATGTCTGTACAAATTGGTGCACAGTTTTTAGAAAATTCCAAAGGAGGCAAAGGAGTTCTCTTAGGTGGTATTCCTGGTGTTGCACCTGGAAATGTAGTGATTGTAGGTGCTGGAGTTGTCGGGACGAATGCTGCGAAAATGGCAGTAGGATTAGGTGCAAACGTAACAATTTTAGACGTTAATATTACACGCTTAAGTCAAATAGATGATATGTTCCAAGGACGTGTTCGTACACTTGCATCAAATACCTACAATATCGCTGAAGCAGTGAAAACAGCAGATTTGTTAATTGGTGCTGTGCTAATTCCTGGTTCACGTGCACCACAATTAGTTTCAAAAGAAATGATTCAAACGATGCAAAAGGGGTCTGTTGTAGTGGATGTAGCGGTAGATCAAGGGGGTTCTATTGAAACAATTGATCGAATTACTACTCATAGTAATCCTACTTATGAAGTATACGGTGTTGTGCATTACGCAGTTGCGAATATGCCAGGTGCTTGCGCGCGTACCTCAACAATGGGCTTGTCAAATGTAACTGTTCCATACGGTTTGCAAATAGCTAATAAAGGCTATCACCAAGCTGCTTTAGATAATCCTGTTTTAGCGAAGGGGATAAACGTAGTAAATGGAAAAATAGTATATAAAGCGATAGCTGATGCACATGGATTACCATATACGGATCTACAAGTAGAATTAGCAGCAGATTCAACTTCGGCGTTAGCAGTTAAATAGAATAAGAGAATTAATGTTATTTGAAATAAAAAGAAGGTGAAAATTGGTAGGGAACGCAATCTACCAAGCTTTCACCTTCTTTTCTATTTTACAGCGGTCATGCTACCAGTCATCTATTTTTATCAATCACCAGGAAACATCATTATTATAATGACGGTTCTAGGTTTCGTATATGGAGCGCCATATGGTGTAAATGCTACTTATTTAAGTGAAAGCTTCCCAACTCATATTAGAGGAACTGCTGTAGGTGCGGCTTATAATACAGGAAGAATAGGTGCAGCTTTAGCTCCTATCCTTATTGGAATTATCGCTACTACACAATCAATTGGATTTAGACTAGCTGTGTTAGGTATTTCTTATGCATTTATGGGGTTAATTCCTGCACTATTCATTAAGGAGAAAATGTATGATACGTTTGAAAATGATACAAAAGGAGAAATATTAGAAGAGGGGGAGGTAGGAAAAGAAGGGGTGCTAGCAAAAGAGGTTCTAGTACAAAAACCTTAAAACAAGAGATAAATAGACCGCAAAGTTTCCTTTAAGAATACTTTGCGGTCTATTTATGTTTCTAAGCCTCGTGGCATAACAGTCGATAAGAATAAAGATTATCCTATGGCAATTGAGCAGTTAAAAATGAGCAAAGTATTCCTGCATGAACGGAGCGGGGTTTACCCTGGGGGTACATGTAATATCGTTTGAGCAAGCATAGATAATTAGTTTTTTAGCAAATAAAACAAAAAAACTCTAAAAAGCTAAGGCTTCCAGAGTTTTTGAACATTTAAATGTTATGTGTTGAATCTTATTTACGTATCTTTATCTTTCATACGGCTAAAAATGGTTGCTAATATAGGACCAGATATATTATGCCATACACTGAAGATCGCACTTGGTACCGCGGCTAATGGAGAGAAATGTGCAACGGCTAAAGATGCACCTAGGCCCGAATTTTGCATGCCTACTTCAATAGCAATAGCCTTCTTTTTCGCTAAGTTCATACCGAAAACCTTTCCAAATAAATACCCGATTAAATATCCTAAACAATTATGTAAAACTACAACTGCGAAAATAATTAAACCAGTTTCAGCAATCTTTTGTTGATTGCCCGCAACAACCGCAGCCACAATAGCAACGATGGCTACTACAGAAACAAGTGGCATCACTTTCACACTTGCTTTGGCTTGTTTGTTAAAGAATTTTTGTACAATGAAGCCTAATGCAATCGGAATAATAATTACTTTGACGATCGACATAAAAAGTGCACTAGGTGCAACATCAATGTACTCACTTGCGAATAAATAAATAAGTCCAGGTGTGATGATCGGAGCTAATAAAGTTGTGATAGATGTAACTGTCACTGATAATGCCACATCTCCTTTGGATAGGAATGTCATGACATTTGAAGATGTACCCCCTGGGCAGCAACCTACCAATATTACACCAATTGCAATTTCCGGTTGAAGATTGAATAGTTTCACCAATAAAAAGGCTAAAGTTGGCATGATTAGAAATTGACCAACTACACCAACTGCCACATCTTTCGGTCTAGTTAAGACTTCTTTAAAGTCCGCAACTGTTATGGTTAATCCCATACCAAACATTACAATACCTAGTAATGTCGTGATATACGCCCCAATCCAAGAAAATCCGCTAGGAATAAAAAAGGCAAGTGCTGCAAAAAGAAGCACCCAAATTGCAAATGTACTGCTAACAAACTGACTGAACCGTTCTAAAACTTTCATGTAACACCTCGATGTAATATTTTACTAACATAGTAAACTATATATCAATTACAGAATTTAATCAATAATAGGAATAATCAGTTAATAAAGTGTGGTTCCATATTCATAATATCTAGACTTTTATTTTGAGTAGTTATGAGAATTAGGTATGTATGAAAAACTTTCTGCAGATGAACGGGAACAAATGCTATAAAATCAGGCATAACCAAATCCATATCAGCAAAACAGCAGCTAGCACAACAATATGGAGGACAAGCTTTCGGAAATAACCAATCAGCATATCGAGGTGGTCAACCACAACAACTAGATAATAAAAAAAACTGACAACCAATGTTGTCAGTAAAAAGATGATATTACCTACCTTTATGTTTATTTTTAGACTTTTGAACTTTGATATCCCTAATATATTCTTTACGTTCTTCTTTTAGTCGTTTGCAGGCAACAGATTTTTCTTTTTTTCTAAGATCCAATTCAGCTTTAAGCGCTTCTTCAGCCTTAGTAGAAATACTAGGTTTTTTAAGTTCTTTTGCTACTTTTCTTTGAAGTCTTTTAGGGTTGATTTTTTTACTTTATTTTGCTGAATAGGTATTCCAACGTGTTTATCATTATTTTTGATAAAATCCAACAAATTCGTTTTTACAAAATCAAAGACTTCTTGATCTTTAGGTTCTTTTCCAAAAATATACCGGTAAGCTTTGTATTTGTTTTCGGAAATATTTTCTATTAGCCCTATATAAAATTGTCCATCAAAATAAATGGTTAGTTCCATAATAGGTCCCTCCTCAAAATTAAATTCGAATGATGGACATCCCGAGGAGGGGAAGGTTACTGACATCAAAATTATGATGCATTCGGACTACCAGGCGACCCTTAAATCTGAAATGTTAATATCCTCTATTCATGAAAGTAGCGCCGATAATAATTAGAAGTATAAATAGAACAACAATTAAGGCAAATGATGAACCATTACCATATCCGCCACCATAATAGCAGCCATTATTAATGCCACCAACATTTCCGTAGTATCCCATTATTTTTCCCTCCTTTCTACAATACATAATATGTTAGCTGTAGAGAAGGAGAGGGGTGTTAAACCATTCAGCTATAGGCATTAAAAAATATATTTTTGAGAGATAAGCCAATAAAAAATGGTCACTTGGGATAGGAGTGACCATTATATAGAATCTAGGAGGTGTAAGGCTAAATTAGCTTTACATTACTATTAATATGACGTAGTAGTTATGTTTGTATAGTTTATAGCCTGAGAAATAGATTTATGTATTTTGTTGTCTTTCGAAAATTAGTTCAAAGTAAGTCCTAACCCAGGTGCAGAAGTGAAATCAGGCGTTAAAATTTGAATAAATCTCCATCCTTCTTTTGCGTGATCATTAATTACTTCTCGATAATCTTCGGTAGGTCTGCTTGTTATTTTTTAAACTCAATTTTAACAAACTTATATTCGTACATTAGAAACAACTCCTTTTTACTAGATTATAACATTAAAAGCCGCAGCGTTAGTAGACGCTTCAGCTCAGAATTGGTTTATGCCATTCTATTTAGGCTAAAACATAGGAGGGCAAAACTATATAAAAAGAGAAAATACAACAAAATCGCTACCAGCTAGATAAAGCAATTAAGAAGTACCATGACAACATGTGTAAGTATATGAGAATGAAAATCAAGAAGGACAATATTAGAGATATGATTGGGAGAAGGATGATTTAGCAGAATGGCATACAGTTCTCATTGGAGGAATCGTTATAGTTGCAGGTGTTTATTGAGTATCTACTAGATTAGGTGATGCAATTGGATGAATGATGTACAGACCAGAGTTTTATTGCCCGCTTGGATTTTCAGAAATGCGGAGAATAATGATAAAATCAGTCGCTTGTTGCTGGAAATGTAAAACTAAACTTGTCATTTCTTGCGCTTACCCGGGAAATTATTTCTTATTTCCTGTCCTGAGAAACCACTTTTCCATAAACAAAAGGCGCTAGAAATTATTAATTCTATTGAAATTGAAGAAGCTGAATCAGATGGCGAAACAGTACAATTCGTAAATGTTGAAGATAACGAGGAGAATCGCTAGATAGTTTGTATTGACGTAGGAAGAGTAAGTATGAATCGAAATGAGAAAGAGACAAATGAATTGGATATGGACTATTTTCCATCTTTAGTTATTATGGAGAGAATAAAATAATATCTATCAAATATTCAATTGACGGACACTTACCTATTGTGAGTGTCTTTTTTATAACCCAAAACAAACAAATGATGGAGGTGGTGGTGTATAAGATGTAGCCATTCCCATTTGAACGTATTGAGTGAAAAGTAGAACACTTTCATTCACCTCAAGAATTGAGATAATCAATTCCTCAGCGAGCTCAACTTTATTAGAACGTTCTGCAAAGTTGTTCATTTTTCTTCCTTTAAATAAAGACTTGGATGATCGCATAGTTGCTTTAGTTTCCCCATTATCATCATATAAGGAGTGCGTTTATGTTTAGTCAGTTTTTTAGATTCTTCTTTAACCTCTTCTAAAATTGATTGATAAAGGGTTCCTGTTCGATTGTCATTTTCCAATATTGTTTTTGGTCTAGTTTTTCTGGTAAATCTGCTTTAAATTTTTTAACCTTTTTTATTCTCTTTCGATGTCAAAGATCTAATTAAAGGACCTTTTAGTTTAAGCATTTTTAAAATTTTGTACTTCATTAAACACACAACGATCCACTTCATGTTTTCTTATTGAATTAAAGGAGCGTTTATTTCAAAATAAATAGACAGTATATTGACTAAAATAAATTATGTGATACTCTTGATTTAGACAGTAAACTGTCTAAAATGGAGGGTGAATATGGATATTTATAAAGAAATTTTTTTAATGCAGCAAACTTACGCTACTTTATTTTCTCTAGCCAATAAAATTCAGGTAAAAGGTGACAAGTTTCTTGAATTTTTAACATCAAGACAGTATATGGCAATGGTGGCAATAGCGCATTTACCTGAAGATGAAACGACTTTGAATAATATTGCTAGAAAATTAGGTACCACAAAGCAGAGTACGAAACAGTTGATTACAATCATGGAAAATAAGGGGTACGTTAACGTAGTTCCAAGTAAAAAAGATAAACGTGCGGTTAATGTAATAATCACTAAAAATGGAAAAGAGGTATTGCTTGTTGTTGCAGAAAAAGGAATCTTCTTATTGGAAGACCTTTTTAAAAAATTCTCAACTGAGGAATTGGAAACAATGTGGGACCTTTTAAAGAAACTTTATAGTTTTGACGGTGAAGAACAGGATGGATTTGAAGAAGAGGGTAACTTAAAACTGGATGATGATAACAATGAATTACAATTGAGAGTAATGAAGGAATTTGAGAGGCGAAGAATTCAAGCAATTAATAATGGAAATAAAACGTGAAAAATAAAACGGATAGGCTAAATATCTTGAAGAAAATAAATATCAATATATTTTTAAAATGAAGGATAAAGGAGAGCGAGTATTATGTTTGAAATTAGTGATGAAACGTTAAGATTAATAAAAAAGACCTGTAAAGGAAAAAAAGATATAAAATTAACTGTAGGCTATTTAACAGACAACAATACAGTTATAAAAATTTATAATGAAGATGGTGAACTCGATTCATCAAAAAAATTTCATTATGAAATTGGCTCTATTACAAAAACTTTTACTGTATCTTTGCTATCAAAATATGTCTTTGAAAACAAGATGTCAATAAACGATCCAATCCAAAAATATATAGAAGAACTTAAGGAAGACGAGTATTATCCTACATTGCTCCGTCTTGCTACTCACTCTTCTGGATATTCAGAAAGACTACCATTAAATAAACGGGAATATTTTAACCTAATTTTAGGTATGATTAGCGGTGGTAGTGATTTTAATAGGAATAATCCATTAAATATGAACTTTAACAAAATGAAAATGCTAATTGAAAGAAATAAATTGAAAGAAATGGATTATTCGTGTGAATATTCTAATTTTGGCATGTCACTAATTGGGTATGGATTGGGAATTGTATCAGGCGGGGGATATTGGGACACAATGAATGACTTTCTTCATAATGAGCTCGGTCTAAGTGATACTTATTTAGGTACATCAAATAATAATTTACAAGGTTATAACAGAAAAAATAATGATTGCGGCAACTGGAAATGGAACAAAGAAAATCTTATATCACCCGCAGGTGCAATAAGTTCAACTGCTGAAGATTTACTTAAATATGCCAAAATAAATATTTATGAAGATAAACCATATTTGTCTCTTTGTCATAAAAAACATGGAAATGGAACAAAGAAGTATGATATGGGTCTTGGATGGTATCTTTTAAAGAAAAACAATAATGTTATGTTGCATGGCGGTGGAACAGGATGCTTTAGTTCATTTTTAGGGATAGATAAAGAAAAGAAAGTTGCCTCCGTAATTTTGGCCAATTATCAATTAGGTAGAAATGATGATGAAAAGATAGGGATTTCCTTATTAGAAAGTCTACAAAAATCAAAAGTTATTTAAGAATTTTCATAAAATGTCGTGATATATGGAGTAACATAGTAAGAGCGTGTTTTGATCTATTTTATAAAACTCGCTTTATTAAAACAAGAACATTTACAGGTATGGATTCAGCAGAAGCTGGAGCAAAATTAATATAGCTAACTTAGCACAGGTTACAAAAATAGTAGCTGAATAAATAGAAGAAGACCGCATTTCCACTATTTATTATGTGGAGTGCGGTCTTATTGTGGTTATTCTAGTTTCTCTAAAATTTTTACTTGGACAACTAAAATAATCGTAGTAATGACTGCAATTATTAAAATACCAGTAGAAGATAACTGAACAGAAGTTAGTTGAAGAGTTTTCATCCAATAATATCCTGCAATTATAAAAATAAACGACGTCAACACGGAGATAATAAGACCTAGAAATCCTAATTCGTCTATCTTTTGTTCTGTTAAACCTACAAGACTAAATACTTTAGTGGAAATACCAATAATTATAAATAGCTCAATAGATAATAGTATTAACGACATTATTCCTGAATAAGAAATTTCGTTAGGCAACAACTTAACTAAAGCCATCATAATAAATGCGGGAAGAAAAAGGGGTAATATTAAACCAGCAGTAATAACTAATGAAGCTATAAATTTATTTTTATTAGGGTTGCTCATAATTCCTCCGGAAAATTAAATATAAAAATGTTATTAAACTATAGCATGCTTGTATAATCAAGTGAATTTTATTGTTTTTTCTGAAATAAACAGGGGATTTAACTCTGGGACTTCGAAAGCGTTATTGGAACGAGAAATATAATACATGGGTTTCGTTTGTACAAGCCTTTCGTTTATGTCTGTAGATGGGGGTATATCGAGAAATCATCTATCAAAATACAGGGCGTTATTATAATCCACACATTGTTGCTGTAACCAAAGAATCGCCACCTGATAAAGCAGTTTAACACTTCGATACAACATGTTTTGAATTCAAGGAGGAATACGTTCGAATGATGCTCCCAAGCAATATAGAAGCGAAGTTAGGAAGTAAAATAACACACCAATGTGATAAGTGCGAATATTGCCGAGCTTCAAAGAAGTAAAGTAGGCACATTCGAAATTGAGTATCTACTGGATTAGGTTGCTCAATTGGATGAATGATGTACAAACTAGAGTATTATTGACTGCTTGGATTTTCAGAAATGCGGAGAATAATGATAAAATCAGTCGCTAATTGCTGAAATTTGAGATTGAAATTGTAATTTCTTGCGCTTGCCCGGGGAATTATTTCTTATTTCCTAACCTGAGTAACCATTTCCCAAATAGCTTTCAAGGCGGATAAAAAATAATGCGGTGGTTGAGGCTTCGTACATGATTTTTGTTAATAAATTTGTGATTAAAAAATTGAATTACGTCAAAAAGTGGAGTGAGGAAATGATTGATTATTTTGAACGAAAATTAAGATTTAAAGATATGGAAGTATGGGATCTTCGATTTGGAAAAGATACTTATCGGTTGTTTATTGTAGATGAAAATCGTGCTTCTGAAATAAAGGATCTGAAATTGCTTCCTAATGTAAGGGTATTTGAAGAAGATTTAAAAGAAAATTTAATCACTGTTAAAGTATACTCCGATAAACAAGTGAAAACAGAACATATAGAGTTAATAGACCAGTTTTCTAAACAAATAACTGACCATGTTGCATTAGCTCATTGTCAAGTAGTTCTTTCATTTTTTACTGGTAAGATTGATGATGTATTAGAGGATATTTTAAAAAATATGTATAATTTAGAATTTAAAAAAATTCCTTTGAGGCATTTGTTACATTTAAACCAGGACTAATTTCTTTCTTCAGTAAGGGGTGTAATATAATGGATGGAAATCAGAAAAAAATAGAATTATCTTTACTCACTAATGGACCGACTCAATCTGATTACCTTAGAGAACAATTTCAAGATTTAATTGAAAAATTTAACTTAGGGCTTCAACAACTCTCTAAAATGTTTGATATACCCACAAATGACATAGACGATTTAATGAAAGGTTCAATTACCATCACAGATAAAAAATTTGAAGAGATTGAGTACAAATTAACAATGTTGAATTTTGGCTTTGATGGTTTTAATGCTAAAGATAGAGTAAAGTCAATATTGAATAGTTTGTTAACGGAATATGAGATAACAACAGAAAGCTTGTCTAAAATTATAAAAGTAGCAGAAAAAGAACTTATAGATTTTAAAGAAGAGCAATTACTAGAGAGGAATATAGAAATTGAGATATGTGTGAATATTATCATGCTTAATTTTGTTTTACATAAATAAATTTAAATCCCAGGTACTCACTAATAATGAGCGCCTGGGATATTTTTGTATATTCAAGTTGCTTTTTTTCTCATAAATAAATGACGCTAGTCTAGAAGATTGGTTGGAATGAAAAAGTTACGATTGGTGGCGATTACCAAAGGAATGAAGCTACTTCCCCACAATTCTTACAAAAAGTCAAAATAAGTGGGTACCCTACAGCAATTACAGGCCCTATAGGTCTAACATTACCTTGACTAGAAGCAGCATCAACTTGACCAGTTGCGAAGTAGTCGTTCCAGATAAGCTATGGCGTGTACATTTACTGGTGCTGAAGCAGCCAAAGAAGGAGCTAATAAAATAAAGCTGTTTTCTTAAAGATTGTTGTTTCTGGTTTTGCTATCTTCTTCAATTAAAGCACCCTTTAATTTAAGTACATCATTTCACATTTCATTCCACAATTCTCTCGTTTATTGAATAATTATATATTCAAACTTAGAATAAATTTTAGACATTTCTATCAACATTGGTTTTCAATTGCCTGAATTCAGGAGTCTGTATTATCTTGCTGAAGAAATCATTTTTCGCTTCTCTATAAGCTTCCATGTCTTTTCCTTCAAACTCCCTTTTCAAATTATCATACTCTATTTTAAATAGTTCATTTTGCAGTAAAACATCTCGAAACTTCCAGAAGAAATCAAATTCTGAGCCTATAACAGTAAGTTGTATACCTAAAGGTGGAATATTCGCATCATCTTTAAATGCCCTAAACTCATTTGTTTTTATACATCCATAGTTGGATTCATATACGGTAGAGAGTGCTTCAACAGCTTGATTAAATTGAAATTCAGAAACACGAACCTGTATACGTGGACTCCTCTTCTTCCTATTACTCTGTATTTACTAATAACTTTAACGGTAGAACAATGAAGTATAATTCCTTACCTTTATTAAATCCATCATTCAGCTACTTTTGGATGCAGCATAAATTGGACTGATTTTATCCATTGCTACTCCTTGTTTTTTATATTTAAAAATAAACAAGCCATTGACTAATAAAACCAATGATCCAAATGCCAAGGCTGCCATAGAGTTCCATTCAGAAATCAAACCAGATAGTATAGTCGCTAACATTGCTGCAATTCCACCTAAAACGTATATGGAACTTCGAACCCTGGCGATCAAATGGTCTGGAGTAATGCCCTGTTGAACAGTTATCTGAACAACAAATGCCATAGAAAGTGCCCCATCAAAGATTATCATTCCGAAACACATGACGATAAATGAATTTGATATCAATAATAAGATTCCAAATGAAGATATGATCATTAAAGTACTGAGAAAGTATAACCAGTTTGCATTTTTAAATTTGTTCATTATAAGTACGCCAACGACATTGCCTATACCAGCACAAGATAACAGTATTCCAATATACTCTTCTGAAAAATGGAGAGTATATTTAGAATGAATGATAACACTAAGCACAATAAAACAGGTTGAAAATCCGAGTACCAAAGCCGAAATCGTCGATACAATTTGAGCTCCATTAGCATAGAGGTACCTTACACCTTCTTGGGAATCCCGAATGAAACTCTTCAGTTTCTGTTTTCCCTTCATGGGCTTATCATCCGTTTCCTCACTTATATTTCGGTATTTTATAAGTGAAATAAATAACATTGAAATAAGTAATAAACTACCACAAATAGTTAAGGTAATGTTCGGGCCATATTTCGCAAGTATAATTCCACCTAAGGCTGGACCAATTAAGGTTACAATCGCATCAGCGGCTTCTAATGAATTATTAGCACTTAATAAACGTTGCCTCCCAACAATTTTAGGTACCATAGCTGAAAGGGCAACATTTAACATCAATCCCACTAAACCTATGAAAAATAATATTGGCC
This sequence comes from Lysinibacillus sp. NPDC093688, assembly GCF_050280145.1. Lineage (NCBI taxonomy): Bacteria > Bacillati > Bacillota > Bacilli > Caryophanales > Bacillaceae > Lysinibacillus > Lysinibacillus sp. NPDC093688. Next base: position 46,324 of record NZ_JBNNUX010000022.1, on the reverse strand, counting down.
CAATAACAAAAAGGCTCGTTATATCGATTGTTATTAAATATGCCAATAGAAACAATAATATAGCATATATTAAATTACAGATCGAAGAAATCAAAACAAGGTTCTTTTTCTCAATCCAAGTACCTATTGGAATAGAAAAAAACACGGAACTAATTCTCTGAAATAAAAGCACTAATGAAGTCATTAAGGGCGATCCAGACAGACCCAATATGATAATAGGTATGATTAGTTCGCGAAAACGTTCACTTAGGATTTTAGATATATTATGAAACCATAACTTCCCAAAATCAGCATTAATCATTAAATTATTCAATTTGAACACCTCTATAAAATTTGATTTACCACCTTCCTCTTATTTAAAATCTGAGTAATCAATCTACTATACTCATAGCATAGCCTCCTTACAAAACTTCATATATATATTATTACATAGAATATTCCTTAGAATCGATAATACTATATATTTGGATTTATATTTCCCACTCTTATTCAACAAAATGGCCCGATTGTTGAACATAAGTTAGATAACACTATTCAACTAAACTGCACCGTTAGTTGAATAGCAACAATCTTTTTGAAAACAGCCTAAAATAAAAACAGCTAAACTTGCGCAAGTTGTAAATAATGTAGCAGCACAATAGAAGATGACCAGCAAAGCTAATTTAGCCGAGCTGGTCTTTTTTATTATTTAGTCATAATCAACCATAAGTCTTAAGCCCGATATGGTATCAGTCTATCATTGTATTTACGAGTAAATAAAACTTTGATATTCTATTAATGGAAAATATTTCTTGATGAAGGGAGTAATAAAGGTGTTAAAGTGAACAAAAAAATTTATTTGTGGGGCATTAATTATTGTTTTAGAAAGTGAATTTCTAGAAATCAAGGAGGCAGTTATTTTATGAAAAAAAATAAACTATCTGCGGTGTTAGCCGCTACATTAGCGTTAACGATGAGCCTACCAACAGGGGCGATGGCGTTTTCTAGCAGTCAGACTACGGTTGTGGCTAGCCAAGAATTAGCTAATCAAGAACTGAAAAAGATTGCGGCAGAGAAGGCTACTCTACTCACGAAGTCCTATGAGACGACTAGCGTGCAATATGCGCTAATTGATAATGGCAAACTTATTTTGTCGGGTCAGACAGGCAAGAACGATATGAAAGGGAAACAGCCGCTGACCAAAGATACCCTATATGGGATTGGTTCAGTCAGTAAAATGTATGTAGCGGCGGCTGTGATGAAATTGGTCGACGAAGGAAAAGTCGATTTGGATGCTCCTGTCGTCCACTATGTTCCTGATTTCAAGATGAAGGACGAGCGTTACAAAAGCATTACGCCACGTATGCTGTTGAACCACTCCTCCGGCTTACAAGGTAGTACGTTTAATAATACAATTTTATTTAAAGATAATGATACCTATGCCCATGATAACTTGTTGCTGCAATTGTCCAACCAGCAATTGAAGGCGGATCCTGGCGCGTTCTCGGTATACTGCAACGACGGCTTTACGCTAGCCGAAATTATGGTGGAAAGAGTCAGCGGTATGAGCTTTACCGAATTTATACATCAACGGTTTACAGAACCCTTAAAGCTAAACCATACGAAAACGCCGCAGGACAAATTGGAAAACGATAAGCTGGCTGGACTTTATTCTCCAACGTACCAAGAGCAGCTTCCTACTGAAACGTTGAATGTGATTGGTACGGGAGGGATCTATTCCACAGCAGAAGATATGGTGCGATTCTCACAATTATTTATGGGACAGGGAAAAGGGATCCTCTCTAATCAGGCAGTCAAGGCGATGGAGCAAGAGGAATATAAAAAAGGAATGTGGCCTGGGGATGGAGATAATATTGTCAACTATGGTCTCGGCTGGGATAGTGTGAAACTATATCCATTCAGTGAATATGGGATAAAGGGCTTGGCTAAAGGCGGCGACACGATACTGCAACATGCTTCACTGGTCGTACTTCCTGAACAGAAGATGGCAGTGGCTGTGTTGTCATCCGGCGGTAGTAGCACTGCAAATCAAATGATGGCGACTGATATACTGCTTACAGCCCTTAAAGAAAAGGGCACAATTAAGGATATTAAGCCTAACAAATCCTTTGGCAAGCCGGTCAAGGCCAAGATGCCTCAAGACGTAGCAACGAAAGCTGGTTATTACGGCAATAGTTTCAGTCATTTCAAAATAGAAATGACGAAGAATGGAGAACTGATCTTCACATCTAATCCACAAGAAAAATATGTATATACTGCGGATGGAAGCTTTATTAATGAGAAAGGTACCTCCAAGCTCAACTTCGTCACAGAGAAGAATAGACGAACATATTTGAGGGAGAGCACATTTATATCGTTGCCAGGTTTTGGGCAAGAAGTGATGACTTACTATTTAGCCGAGAAACTAGAAGACAACGTGTTATCGAAGGAAACTACAGCAGCATGGACGAAGCGGGAAGGTGTCAAGTTCTATGTTGTAAACGAGAAATATAGTTCTACTCAATATCTCGTACCAATGATGTTTACTATTAAACGCAATGAAGGTCTAGAGGGCTATTGGGACGGCAGAAAAATTACAGGCCCAAATACGGCTGCGCATCAGCTCCAGATTCCAGTGATGACAGGCCGTGATACGACGGAAGCCCGTTTCTATACAGAAGGCGGCGATGAATATATGGAGATGTCCGGATTTTTATACGTAAGTGAATCCAACGTAAAACCGCTGGATGCAGGCCAATCATCCAAAATTACGCTGCAAGCAAATGGGCATGCGAAATGGTTTACGATCCCGCAAGCGGCAGCAGAGAAGACGATGACCGTGGCGTTGCCATCGAAGAGTTCGTTCGCGGTGTATGATGAGAATGGTGTATGCGTCAATTTTACTGTTGTGAGCGGCAATAACAAAGTAAAACTGCCGAAGAACGGAACGGTTGTATTTGCTGGCGCGCCGAACTCGGAATTTGCAATTACGTTGAACTAACAATAATTCAAGAACGACTTCAACAAAACCATTACGACACAGAAATAACTCGAGCTCATTTGACTGCATTCTTAACTCGCAAATATGTAGAAGATAATAAACAAAAGCCACTAAAAATGAACTATACTCCAAAAGTTAGACCGAAAATCTAACTTTTGGGGTCACTACCACAAATGCATTTACGTCTCACTGGGTAGGTGGAGGTGGCAAAATCGTACAAGTTGCTCCTGTAAATAGAGTGCAGTACGGTTGTGGTCCTAAATGAAACCCACTTAGTTATGCACAAGTAGAATTGGCTCGTACAAATGATAAGGAGCAATTTAAAAAGGATTATGCTGCTTACATTTGGCTTCTAAGAGAACTGGCAAAAGAGGCTGGAATTCCTGTTACGCTAGATGGCAGTGGCAACGGTATAAAATCACACCGTTGGATTACGGACAATTTAAAAGGTACTACACATAAAGATCCATATTCATATTTAGCGAGTATGGGTATTAAAGAGGAACAATTCAAGTTAGACATTAAAAACGGAATTGAGTCAAAGGAAGATACTACAGAAGCTAAAGTAATGCTAAATGATAGAAAATCTATTCCTGCTGTGATTATAGATGGTAGGACGCATGTACAAGTGCGAGAAATTGCAGATTTATTAGGATTGAAGCTCGTTTATAATAACGAGAGCAAAATAACAAAATTGTATGAGGTGAAATGATAAAATCAATCACCTTGTAACAACAAAGCCCAGGTACTCAATTAATTTTGAGCCTGGGCTTTTTGGTTGTAAATAAAAATCTACTCATGGAGTGATTTAGTTACTTACCAACTGTAAATATAAAAGGTTTAATATCAAGGTCATAGTTATCACTGTATCCTTCTGCATTTACTTGTAATGTAGTTGTTGAAGCATCTATAGCAGGGAATGTGATTACGCCAGAAGATGATACACCAGGAAGTATTTCCGATTGTATGCTAGGTAGATTTGCTTCATAATCAGTTTCTTCCTCAAATTGTGTACCATTAGATACTAGTTTTACGTTATGGCTATAAAACGATATTTTATCTTTTGTATTATTTGTAACTGTTAAATATAAACGAGTATGAGGTTTTGCGAATTCAATTTTTTCAACCTTTACAACAAAACCATGTTGGTTTATTTCTTCACCGGACGTTAACGTTTCTATTGTAGGTGCAACTGCATCGACATAACTAATTACTTTGATTGATTTCGCTGTAATTAAAGGTGCTACTACACTACCTCCAAGCATATTTTCACCTTTAAATTCATCTTTTACAATTCCATCAATTTTAACATAATCACCATCATTTACTTCAAAATCAGGGTCTTCAAATGCAACGAGAGTATTATGCTCAGATTTTTGAGGATCAGCGTAAACTTGAAGATACACGCCGTCATCATCTTTTTCAGGAGTAGTAAATACTTTACCAATGAAACTATAGCTATAATCTTTATATTTCTTTGGTGATGTATATAGTTTAGCAATATCCCCTTCGCTAATAGTTTTAGCTTCTGCAGATTTTTCAGATGCAGGAACTTTAGTTTTATCCCCATCACCTTCACTACTGCCGCATGCAGCTAAACCCAAAGATAAAACAAGCATAGAACTAAATAGTAATTTCTTCATGTAAAATACTCTCCTTAAATGTATATATTTGTACGATACTATGAAACTATATCAAATTACCCAGGTAATGTCAGTAATAAAATGAAAATAAAAAACAGACAACTGTAATTAGTTATCTGGATTATCCGTTTCTATTCTGATTAATTCATACACCTTAATAACTTCTTCCTTTGTGCAAAGTCCCATTTCTATAATTGGCTTAATGAACGTGATGATCGTACACAAATTAATAGCAGACCAAACTTAGAAAATTGGCTGGAATGGTAGAGAGGGGAATATAAGATATGGAAGAACAAAAACAAATGACTATGTATGATTTTATAGAACAACCAATTAAAAACCTTCCATAGATGTTAATAAAACTGTTGATAAGAAGAACCCCGTAATAGTGCCTCGTGTAGTAGGGTATATTGTGCGGAAATAAAAAGCATATTAACTATTCAATTGGAGAAAATATTCCTAAATGAAATTTTAGGAGGATGAAATGAATAAATATTTTCTTTTGTTATTATTGTTATTTGGTTGCGTATTAATTAATATAACCATTAACGAAACGGTAGATGCAAAGTCAAGTGATTCACCACAACCACTTGAAGAATTTCTTCCTGAAATAGGATATAAAACTGTAGAGTCTGCGTTAAAAGATTTTGAACAACATTATAAAAAAGAACTTAAGCTACCACTCAGAGTACCACCAATAAGTTTTACCCATCGTTTCGGAAGATTTAGTAATATAGATGGCGATATCAATGATGAATTTGAAGTGACAATGATAAGTGATCAATTCCCTCATAATCATTTTAAAATTAATATTCGACCAATTCAGCATAAAATTCCATTTGAAAAATATATATCAGATGTATTTAAGCTAAAAAATGGTAGTGATGCAGCATATATAGACAATCCGAAGATTGATTTTAATATGTTAGTCTTTGAAAGAGATGACTGGCAGTATGTGTTTAGTATTGATAAAGATGTTTCTGATAAATTAACATCTGATGTGCTTATTGAGATAGCCAATTCTATTGATTATCCTATTAAAAAATATTAATTTAAAAGACCGCTCTGATGGGTGATTTTTTATTATTATGGAAGACAAATCACTTTTGTAATGTAAGTAGATAGAAGTACATGTAAGAAGGTATTTTTCCTTAGTTCATTATTCCCTATTTATGGCATATGTGGTAACTTTGGATTGTACATGTATGTAAAAAGGGAGAGGTATGGAATGTTACATAGGAAATCATCTAGAAATAATTTAATGTTTAAAGCCCTAGCTTCGAGTGTTATGACTGCTGCTGCCGTTATTCCAGTTGCAACTGAAAATGTGGAAGCGGCTTCAGTAACAAAGACTACATTTAAAGATGTAACTAGATCACATTGGGCATATGAGTCCATTAAACAGGTAGCTGAAAAAGGTCTAGTAACAGGATATGAGGATGGTACATATAAGCCATCTGCTCAAGTTACACGCGCAGAGTTTGCGACTTTCTTATCTCGTGTATTCGATGGGAAAGATCGTACTACTGTAAAGTTTAAAGATGTAGGTTCACATTGGGCAATTGATGCCATTCAAGAAGGATTAGCAGTTGGATTTATTAGAGAGAGCGACTTTGCGAACAATAAATTTGAGCCTAACAAACCAATGACGCGTGGTGAAATGTCTCGTTGGCTATCTAATGCATTAGCACATGCTAATCCCGAATATGGAAAAGCGATTGAGGAAATGGCGAATTCAAGCCTTACATTAATTCCGATTCCAGAGTTTTATGGTGGAGGGGGAAACAAGAAGGACCTTCCGTATATCGGGGTAGCACTTGCGACTGGATTACTTTCTGGTTATGAAGATTTTTCATTTAAACCGAATGGCAATACGACTCGTGCCGAGGTAGCAATAATCCTTATCCGCTTCATGGATACATTGAAGAAAGCACCATCTGACTTTACAGGAATGAAAGAATTGCTTGAGGTTGCTAAAACAGGAACAAACATCTTAACAATTTCTAACTTCAAGAAATCAAAATACGGTGGATATGAAGATGTTCTTGGTAAACCTCATACTTATTTAAACAACACTGGTGTCGCTACAATTGAACATGCCATTTTTGTGGATACAACAGGTTCTAAACCAAAGGGTATTTTTAAAGACATGTTTTTCAATGAAAAATCCGAAGATTCAATTCTACTGAATAAAGGGATTTTTGCAATCTATTATGAGTACACATTCAAACCGAGCAGAGACGTTAGTATTCAAAGTATTAGCAATGGTTCTGATTTACACTTTGCTTCCAACTTTTTAGTTGATAAAAGTAAAATTGCGCAGTTTAATTTATCATCGCCTAAAAACACAATAAATAATGATTTTAAAAAAGGTGAGACATATCGCTATTGGGCTAACAATCAAGTTGGTAGTCCACCAGGGAGTGAGTTTGGTAGTCGAGCAGATGATGGGAGCAAGTTCTATTATGAAGTACCGAAATAGAATTGGTTGTCAAATAAATGTATTTACAGATATTTATAAATAACTAAAAGACCACTCCGTGAGGGGTGGTCTTAATTGTTATTTATAAAATCAATGTTTGCAGCATGCCTTTAATCAAACTATATTTTAAACCAACAGCAGGTGAGCTCCTGGTTATTTTTATTAGAAATTATTTATCACAAGCTATTCCATCGCCGTCTCTGTCTAGTTTGGATGAATACGCTGGGTGTCCTTGGTGAATATTTGTGAATCCTGCTGCCTTAGCTTCTTTACAACTTTATGGGATATTTTATAATATAAAATCATCCATATTCTTATATGAAATTACCCTCTATGATGAATGAAAATTAATACAATTATACCAATTTCAACACAATTAGGTATAATTATTTTGAAGGAGAGGGGAAATCATGAAAAAAATATTACTATCATTACTGACTTTTATTCTAGTAATTGCTTTATCGTTACCAATCAAGACAGAAGCTGTTCAAAAAAGCACAGACAATAGTGCATCAATCACAACAGAAAGTATTATTAAACAATTCAAAACTGATGGATTAGAAGTTGGCAAAGTCTCCGATTTGCCTAATAAGGAATTCGGAAATGGTCGCAAAGAAGGTAAACGAATTTTAATTCCTTCACTTGGTGAGGATGCTGGTGGAAGGCTGTTTATTTTTAAGGACGCTAAAAGTTTAGCACAAGCTAAAGGATACTACGATGGATTAAGTAATATGGGGCCGTTATTCTACTCACATACTCACCAAAACGACTTAGTTTTATTTCAAATGAATGGTGATATGAGTGATGCTGACTTTAAAAAGTATGCTGATTCAATCGATGCAGTAGTGTCAGGGAAAAATAATACATCAACTTCACCATCGGCACCAACTAAAAAAGGTGAAATGAAAGTACATTTCATTGATGTAGGTCAGGGAGATTCTATACTTATTCAATCTCACGATGGAAAGAATATTTTAGTAGATGGAGGGCCAAAATCAGCAGGCAAGGTAGTCGTATCTTACCTAAAATCAAAAGGCATTAAAAAGCTAGATTATGTAGTAGCAACACATCCCGATGAAGATCACATTGGTGGTTTGATCGCTGTATTAAATTCAATTTCTATAGGCCAATTTGTTAACAGCGGTAAAGAACATACGACAGAAACCTATCAACAGTTATTAAAATTAGTAGAACAAAAGAATATTAAATATATCGAGCCGAAAATAGAACAGTTATTAATTGGGGGCTGGAATACTGATTTTTACTTACAGTCACTGTATGTTAATGCAAAGGCTTCAGATACAAATGATGCTTCTATTGTATTGAAAACTGGATATAAAAACGTGGAATTTCTATTAATGGCAGATGCAAGTGCGGAATTAGAGGATTTACTTGTTAGTTCATACGATACTTTAAAAGTACAAATTTTAAAAGCAGGACAACATGGTTCAGAAACTAGTTCTTCAATGAAATTTTTAAAAGCAGTTAAACCTAAAGCAACTATTTTAAGTTATGGAAAGGATAATAGTTATGGTCATCCTCATGCAGAAGTACTATCTAACTTAAAAGCTGTAGGAAGTAAGATTTACGCTACTGCACAAGATGGGACAATCGTTGTGACTACTGACGGAAATACTTATTCAATAAATGCAAAAGAATTTGTCCCGCCTAAAGTTAATCCTGTTCCACCTGTTACTGAGCCTGTTAAAGAATCCTATAAAAACTGTACTGAGTTGAGAAAAGTATATCCTGATGGGGTAGGAGTAGGACATCCTGCTTATAATACAAAACTTGATGGTGATAATGACGGTTGGGCTTGTGAGCCAGTGAAAGATACTAATACAACAGAGCCAGCTCCACTGCCAGAACAGACCCCAGAACCAACTACACCTACAAAAGAATATTTTAAAAATTGTACAGAATTAAACAAAGTTTATCCTAATGGTGTGCAAGAAGGACACCCCGCCTACGACAAGAAGATGGATCGTGATGGTGATGGATGGGCTTGTGAGAAATAAATGATTGTATACACATTACCGTTTACAAGTCGTATATTGAAATAAACATCATAAATCATAAGCAATTATATATATTAACTATTATAGATGTTTTTTTAGCATACTTATTATTTTGGGAGTGTTCATAGTGGAAATTAATGAAGAATTTGAAAAGACATTTGATGAAGCATTTGAGCAAAAAAGTGAGGAAATTAATGCTCAGTTAAATAGAAAAATTTTAATTACAATGGTAGGGGATGTTAACTGTGGTAAATCATCCACTATTAACAAACTTATGAAAGAAGATATTGTTAGTGTAGGAGCTAAACCTGGTGAAACAATTCAAATAAAAGAAATCCCTTATAAAGAAAATATTATTTTTGTTGATACACCCGGTTTAGACGATGTAGTTAAAGAAAACACGGAAGTAACTCTGAAATACTATAAAAATTCAGATGTAATATTATTCTTTTTAAATGCTGCCGGAACCGTCCTATCAGAAAATGAATTAAAAAATTTAAAGGAAATAGAAAAAGTCAGTCAAGATATCGTCATTGTCTTAAACAAAATTGATGCGGCAGATGATATTCCTGCATTAGTGAAATATATTCAAGATAACACCGACTATAAATATCCTGTAACCCCAATTTCATCTCGGACTGGTGAAAATATTATTATGCTACAAAATAAGCTATTTGATATATTGGAAAAAAAGTCCAAAGATTTAATGTTTGCGATGAATTTAAAGGAAAAAGCCTCAATTGCTAATCGTTGGATTCTTGCTGGGGGAGCATCTTCAGCCGTAATTGGGGCTTCACCTATACCAGGTTCGGATTTTGTTCCGCTAACAGGTGTTCAAGTGGGTTTAATGCTTAAACTATCCACTCTTTATGATAAACCTATTTCAAAAGAAAATGCTAAAGAACTTCTAATTGCAACAGTCGTTGGGAATATAGGTAAAACTATTTTTAGACAAATTGTGAAAGTTGTTCCTGGTGCGGGGTCGGTAATAGGAGCAAGTGTAGCTGGTGCGACAACAGTGGCTCTAGGGTATGCTATTAAGTATATGCATGAAAATAATATTGATTTACAAGCTGAACATTTAAAATCAATATATGAGATGTTCTTAGCAAAAGAAAAAGGGAAACAATAAAATTATGATGACAACAACATTACTTCTTTTTTGGTTTTAATTTCGGATAAAGTAATTATTCCATTCCTTAACAAAATCTTATCAGGATTATTCAGGGTCTGAAAGAAAAGTTTACTCTGAACAAATGATGGAAGCAATCTGAAGAGCAAGTAATGTAAAAGAGATCGATTAATACACAAAAGTAACTCATTTGAAAAATAATGAGTTACTTTTTTTGACATGCTTCTCTAATTTAATAATGAGTTGTAAGTTGTATTTCCTACTATATAAATTTCCTGTCCGAGAAATCCAAATTTTAGTTTTAATTTACCATTATTTTGCTGTGGTACAATTTTAATAAAAAACTCCTTGTACCTCAGTTTGTACCTCAAGTTGTACCACAGTTAAAAACATTTAAATACACTTCAATACATAGGTATAAAAATCTCCTTTCAGTAAAACCTTCATATCATGCACATCAAAAAATTAAATACATTTGGATAGAAATCAATGTCATAAGGATTACTTATTGAAAAAGATAATATTAATGTAATTTACTTATGAATATAAATGCGCTATCATGGGTATTGGAGAAAAGATGCTTTAAAATTTATATAGGCCTTTTCAAAAAGATATTTAGGGGGATCCGCAAATGGCACAAGGTAATTTACACAACAGCCGCGCAACATTCGAAGTTAATGGTAAATCTTATAATTACTATGACTTAGCTGCGATTGAAAAAGCTGGCGTTGCAAAAGTTTCAAACCTTCCTTACTCAATCAAAGTATTATTAGAATCAGTTTTACGTCAATATGATGCATATGTTATCAAAGAAGAGCACGTAAACGAATTAGCAAAATGGGGTAACGGTGCAGATCCAGAAGCTGAAGTACCATTCAAACCTTCTCGCGTAGTATTACAAGACTTCACTGGTGTACCAGTAGTAGTTGACCTTGCTTCTCTACGTTCTGCTATGAAAGAAATGGGCGGCGACCCAAGCAAAATCAACCCTGCTATTCCAGTTGACCTTGTAATTGACCACTCAGTACAAGTTGACAAATACGGTAATGCATCTGCATTAGCAGCAAACATGGACCTAGAATTCGAACGTAACGCTGAGCGTTATAACTTCTTAAAATGGGCTCAAACTGCTTACAATAACTTCCGTGCTGTACCACCAGCAACTGGTATCGTTCACCAAGTAAACTTAGAGTATTTAGCTCCAGTTGTACACGTAAACGAAAATGCTGACGGTACTTTCGAAACATTCCCTGACTCAGTAGTAGGTACTGACTCACATACAACAATGATCAACGGTATCGGCGTTCTTGGATGGGGCGTTGGTGGTATCGAAGCTGAAGCAGGTATGCTTGGTCAACCTTCATACTTCCCAATTCCTGAAGTTATCGGTGTTAAATTAGTTGGCGATCTTCCAAACGGAACAACTGCTACTGACTTAGCATTAAAAGTAACTCAAGTATTACGTCAACGTGGCGTAGTTGGTAAATTCGTTGAGTTCTTCGGACCTGGCGTAACTAAATTACCACTAGCTGACCGTGCGACAATCTCTAACATGGCTCCTGAATATGGTGCTACATGTGGTTTCTTCGCAATTGACGAAGAATCATTAAACTACATGCGTTTAACTGGTCGTGACGAAGAGCACATCGCGGTTGTAGAATCTTACTTAAAAGCTAACCACATGTTCTTCGATCCAACTTTAGAGCCAGTTTATACTGACGTATTAGAAGTAAACTTAGCTGATATCGAACCAAACCTTTCTGGTCCAAAACGTCCACAAGACTTAATTCCACTATCTCAAATGCGTTCTCGTTACAAAGAAGCAGTAGTGGCACCACAAGGTACACAAGGTTTCGGTTTAACTGAAGATGAATTCGCAAAAACTTCTGTAGCTAAATTCGCTGAAGGTGATGTAGAAATCCCAACAGGTGCTGTAGCAATCGCTGCGATCACTTCTTGTACAAATACATCTAACCCTTACGTATTAATCGCTGCGGGCTTAGTTGCGAAAAAAGCTGTAGAAAAAGGTCTAACTGTACCTAAATGGGTAAAAACTTCTTTAGCACCAGGTTCTAAAGTAGTAACTGGTTACCTTGAAGATTCAGGTTTACAAACTTACCTTGACGAAATCGGTTTCAACACTGTAGGTTACGGTTGTACAACATGTATCGGTAACTCAGGTCCATTACTTCCTGAAATCGAAGACGCTATCAAAGAGAACGACTTATTCGTAACTTCAGTTCTTTCTGGTAACCGTAACTTCGAAGGCCGTGTACACCCACTTGTAAAAGCTAACTACTTAGCTTCACCACCACTTGTTGTTGCTTATGCACTTGCTGGTACTGTGGATGTCGACCTACAAAAAGATTCATTCGGTAAAGACAAAGATGGCAACGAAGTATTCTTCGCTGATATCTGGCCTACAACTGAAGAAGTTAACGCAGTATTAGGTACTGTAGTTAACCGTGAATTATTCCAAAAAGAATACGAAACTGTATTCACAGCGAACGAAAAATGGAATGCAATTGAAACATCAACTGAGTCTCTATACACATTTGATGACAAATCAACTTACATCCAAAACCCACCATTCTTCCAAGGTCTTGCGAAAGAGCCAGAAGCTATTAAAGGCTTAGAAGGCTTACGCATTATGGCGAAGTTCGGTGACTCAATTACAACTGACCATATTTCTCCAGCTGGTGCTATCGGTAAAGAAACACCTGCAGGTAAATATTTAATCGAAAACGGTGTTGCAATCCGTGACTTCAACTCATACGGTTCTCGTCGTGGTAACCACGAAGTTATGATGCGTGGTACATTTGCAAACATCCGTATCCGTAACCAAGTTGCTCCTGGTACAGAAGGTGGTTTCACTACTTACTGGCCAACAGGTGAAGTAGAGTACATCTATGACGCATGTATGAAATACCAAGAGCAAGGTACTGGCTTAGTAGTACTTGCTGGTAACGACTACGGTATGGGTTCTTCTCGTGACTGGGCTGCTAAAGGTACTAACTTACTTGGTATCAAAACAGTTATCGCACAATCTTACGAGCGTATCCACCGTTCTAACCTAGTAATGATGGGTGTTCTTCCACTTCAATTCATGTCAGGTGAATCAGCTGATACTTTAGGCTTAACTGGTAAAGAAGAAATCTCTGTTAACATTACTGACAACGTGAAACCACGTGAAATCTTAACAGTAACTGCTAAATCTGAAGACGGTTCAGTTAAAACTTTCCAAGCTTTAGCTCGTTTCGACTCAGAAGTAGAAGTAGACTACTACCGTCACGGTGGTATCCTACAAATGGTTCTTCGCGCAAAAGCTGCTCAATAATCATTTAAATAAAAAACCGATCTCTTAGGAGGTCGGTTTTTATCTATACATAAAAAAATTGTACGGGGAGGCATTGGTTTGCAAAAAGATGAACTGAAAAGGCGGGCTTTATCCATTGTTCCATTAACAAGTCACTATAAACTAATCATAGAAGAGTATTCTGAAGATGAACGAGTGATGTTCTTATGGGCTAATGAACAACAAGATGAAAGTATGACTGTTGAGTTAGATTGCACCGGTCACCTCATACACTTATCAATTAAAACTAATGACACTGTTTCTAAGGCTGATTCTTTATCAATTGAGGAAAAAAGATGCATTGCGGAACAATTTTTACTGAATCATTATCCGGAAGCATTAAAAGACTTAACATGTTCTCGAATAATAAAACTGTCGTCTGTAGAACGTTTTTATTTTGAACAGTTTGTTATGGATGTACCATTAGCACGTGCTGGTTGTTTTATTGATGTTGATCCATTAGGAAATATTGTTGGATTTACTTACTACGGACTGAAGACGTGCCCTGAAATCCCTTCAAAGCTAGTTTCGAAGGAAGCTCTGATGGAATATGTGCGGAATAAGTTGGCGTTACAACTAGTGATAACAAAAATATCTCGCGATGTTTACAATGTGAAGAAAGATGGACTTCATCTCGTGTATGAGGTGCATTCATTTTTAAAGTTTAAAGCAGATGCATTAGAACCAACTTTAACGATTATTCATGATGAAAATGAACCTGAAAGTTATGCAGCTCTTCCTCCTTTGCCAGCTAACTTAATGGTCAATGAAATTACGAATGAAGCAATCATTGGCATAACAGATGAACTGGAGCTTATTCGAGAAGTAGATACAGGACCAGAACTAGGAATTGTGTGGCGTAAGCGGAGTTGGGAGATGAAAGAAAAAGATTTATCGATGAACAGCTTCTTTAAAATGCAGTCAGAAGCTACAGTAAAAGCTTTTATTTCAAAAAAAACTGGGAAAATACAAAGCTTTAGATGGATGCATGAACGCTTAGGAAATTTACAGCTTAGTCAAGAAGCATGTTATCAAATAGCAATAGACTTCTTATTAAAAATAATTCCTGACTATTATCCTTATCTTCAACGATTAATTCGAGGAGATGAGGAAGAGGATGAAAGAGAATCAGTATCATTTATATTCCAAGCCCATAATCAAGGTATATTTATTTTTGATATAGTTATGGTTGCTGTTAATCGTACAACAGGTCAGATTGATTATTATAGTGGACCGAATTTTGATTTGGATGAACTTAGCCAAATACCTACAGTACCAGCTATTTCTTTGGAAAAAGCGTATCGTCGATTTCTAGAAAATATCGATTTTCAATTGGCTTGGGACAAAAATTACGAAGATGAAATAGAGTCGTATCAACTTGTCTATCAAGCTTGTGATCGACATACTAGGTTACCTATCCGGTATATTGACGCAACAACTGGCGAAATTATTGTCAGTAATGTTTATTGAATTGGTTTTTATATGGAAGCAAAGCGACAGTACAGAAGTCTCCAATCTCTATAGATGGTGAGATCAATGAGGATTAAATTGGAAGTTGTTAAAACATCCGTATCCGTAGCCAGTTGCACTTGGTCAGAACCGATTTCCTGGGGAGTCGGTTTTTTTTATCCACTTCTTTCAAAATGAAATGGTCGGTCTAGAAATTAATCGAAGTCGTGGAAAGAAACGCTAAAGTCGTGGAAAGAACCCTCGAAATCGTGGATAGAAACGTTAAAATCGTGGATAGAACCTTCGAAATCGTGGATAGAAAAGTCAAAGTCGAGGATAGAACTGCTGAAATGGCGGATAGAACCTCCAAAGTGGTTGATAGAAGCGTCAAATTGACGAATAGAGTCTTCAAAGTTGCGACTCTAACCATCGAAGTGATGAATAGAACTATCAAATAGACGATAAGAGCCGCAATTATTAAATTAATTTATACGCTAAAATTTTTCTTCATACTATAAAATTGTAAACAAATTGCGAATATCATAGAAATTATCGCAAAATAAATCAATGATATTGTTCCCATCTTTAAGGTCAATACAATCCCACCTAAGCTTGCGCCTATTGCACTGCCTAAATAATTTACAGAACTGTTTAATGCCACTGCCGAACTTCCGTTATTAGGCTGATATGAGAGTAAAATATGTTGTTGAGGTGCCTGGCATGCCCAACCCATTGCTCCCCACACAAAGAATGGTAAGTATTTTAATATCGGTAAATTAAGCATTAATGGTAGACAAATAATAGATAAGGTTAAAGTAAATAAAATGATTGTAACTAAAGTTTTTGGTTTTCCGAAATAGTCGATTAAGTAACCAATCATTATACTTCCAACCAAGCCACCGAATCCCCATGCCCAAAGGTACATTGTTAAATTACTAGAGCTTGTCATTTCTTCTAAAAGGGGAGATAGATATGTGTACAATCCAAGGCTAGCAACACTGGCGAGAAATGTTATACATACAGTTATCGTTACTCCTTTATCAAGGAACATTTTTAATCGTTCGTTAAGTGCAGGGGGAGGCGTTATTGGGAAATCGGGCAGAAAAATAATCATACATAAAACAGAAATGCCACCGATCATCACTAATAGCCAAAGTGTTACTTTCCAATCAAATAAGTTAGATATATAGATACCTAAAGGAACGCCAAGCACTGTTCCCATACTCATTCCTCCAATAGTCAATCCTAGAGCTCTTCCTTTCTTTTCATTAGAAACGAACTTTGTAGAAGCTGCTACTGCTAAAGGTGAAAATAAACCAGCCCCAGTCCCCGCGATTGCTCTCGATAGTAGAAGAATAGAAAAGGTCGGAGCTAAAGCTGTGATGCTATTCGCTAGTGTGAAGAGTAGCATTGACCATATTAAAATTTTTTTTATTGGTTTTCCTGCAAGTAAAGAAGAAAATATCGGCGCTGATATAGCGTAAAATAAAGTAAAAATACTCACAGCCAGGCCAACTTGCGATGTACTTTTTTGATAGGTATCGCTAATTCCTGGGAGAATTCCTGCGATCACATAAGCATCAAAACCTAAGGCAAACATGCCAAAGGATAATAATAAAACATTTTTCATATATTGAACCTCCATAAAATGAAAGATGCTAACATATAACGTTATGTTATAATCGAGGCACCTTCTATATTTAATAGGTTACTAAAAAACATTGAATATGGAACAATCACTATTTTATAAGGGTATAACAAATCGTTATAGGGTACGGAGGAATACAATGAATATAGAATGGTTACATAGTTTTATTGCTGCTGCCAATCAAAAAAGTTTTTCTAAAGCTGCTCAAATCACGAATCTTTCCCAACCCGCACTAAGTAAACATATACGAAACTTAGAGAATAATCTTGGCATCGAGCTATTTCATAGGACATCCATTGGTATCGAATTAACAGAAGCTGGAGAACGTTTTTACACTCGAATTACACCAGTTATTACTGAACTAGCCGCCATTCGTGAAGAATTACAGCAATTTAACCAGAGCAATCCAATTGCCATCGGTGGTCTGCCTAGCTTAGCCACTTATTATTTGCCAAATAAAATGAATGAACTTAAGCTACTAGATCGACCTATAACCTTAATGATTCAAAATACTTCTAATGAACTGTTGCAATCTTTACAAAAAGGTAGACTTGATGCAGTCTTTGTGGATGCAAAATATACGGGAGAATCTTTGTGGAGTTGCGAATTGTTTACGGAACCTTACTATGCTGTGTTTCCTTTGAACCATCGTTTTAATTCAAGAACAGCAGTTGACCTTGCAGAATTGTGTGAGGAGCCGCTTATTGTTCATCAGCCTCCATGTGATTCAAGAAAGGATATAGTAGAACAAATACAAACGCTTGGCTTTAAACCTAATATTATAAGTGAAGTGAACTTTGGCGATTTTATTTTTGGGGCTGTGACCTCTGGAATGGGGATTACGATTGTACCAGAGCTAATGGCAAAAAATATCGGTCATCTTCAGCTTTTTGCCTTACCAATTAATGATTTTGGAAGAACAAGGACAATTTCATTGGTTACAAAAAGCAAAGACTTTGGATCGAAGTTACAACATTTATTATTAAATTAAATGGAAAGAAGCTGTCCCAATTTAACGCTTTGAGACAGCTTCATTAAATTAATTAAACCCCATTAAATCCTTTACCTTTTTTGTATTTTCCACAGATGTCAGCATTTCTAATAATCTGAATGCAACGTCGAATGCAGTACCGGGATTTGAGGATGTAATAATATGTTCAGTTTGAACAATTCGTTCGTTGACGATGTCTGCACCATAGGATTGTAGCTGTGCTATTCGTTTACTTGTTGGGTGATTATAAGTAGTAGCTTTTCGATTTTGTAGTACGCCGCTATGACCTAAAATGAGGGAAGCTACACAAATCGTTGCAATCGGTTTTTTGTGTTCATCGAAATGACGAACGACAGCCTGGAACTCCTCGCTAAAAGCATCTTCATAAAATCCAGCTTCCTCAAAACCACCAGGAATCGCAAGTGCATCAAACTCCTCTAATGATATTTCATGAAGCAACTTTTCAGGAGCTACGTTAAAGTTCCATGTACATTGCAATTGCTGATGTAATCCTACAGTAACGACCTCTGTTGTACCGTCGCCCTCCCATTTATTCCAGCCAAGTACATCTGTAAAAACACTCGCTTCAACAGCCTCAAAACCATTTGCTAATAGTAATAATATTTTTTTCATGTTGTTAATGCCTCCTTTATATGTTTAATTGTAGTGAATAAAGCCATTCAATGACAGAACCTGTATAATGTAATTTAGATGATTTACTTTATAATGAAAGGGATTATCTTAAAACTAATTTATAAAAAAAGGTGGATACAAATGGATCAAATAGATCGTGAAATTTTACAGCAATTACAACAAAATGCAAAAATGTCGATGAAGGAATTAGCGGCTACTGTTCATTTATCTTCTCCAGCTGTTATTGAACGTGTAAGAAAACTGGAAGAGCAAGGGGTTATTGAAGGTTACGGTGCTAGGGTTAATTTAAAAAAGATCAATCGTGACATTCAAGCCATTATATTATTTAAGTCAATTGATTGTAAAAGTCTTTCTAATTTTTGCAAAGAACATCCCGATGTCCTTGAATGTTATCGTGTAGCGGGTGAAATTAGTTATATTGTAAAAATTGCAACCAATTCAGTGGAAACGCTAGAGCAGTTTATTGATGATGCGATGCCTTATGGAACGCCATCAACGAATATTGTGCTTTCTTCAACTAAAAAAGCGGTCATTGCGCCTTTTTCTGATGAAAATTTAGACTAATTGAGTCCGGAACTGCTCCGGTAGTCGAAAATCTGATCAGGTGATGTAATGCTAGACATTCAAAAATTTCAAGAATGTCTAGCTTTTTTAATTTCCTTTTGTATTTGGGTTAGAGTACAATTGCTGTAAGGATTTGTATGATTAAAGGGTGTGGTAAAAGATGATATGCAAACTCTTTATCAAATCAAAAAGGCAAGGGGAGAAAGATTGGATATGATAGTATATAAAGACTTACTTAATGAAATTGAATTAAAAGAAATACTAACAGACATAAACATTGGAAATAAAACATGGCAGCAAGAGGATCAAACACATATCATACAGTCAATGATGTTACATATCGGTTCATTAGATAGTGAACTGAGAGATGACTTAATATATGGGTCGTTTTACGAATTAATTTTAGAAAAAAACTTACTTGAGCATTCACTTTTAACGGAGCTTCTGGATTATAGTCTGAAAAATCTGCTTTTTAAGGGTATTACTGAAAGAGAATCAGATTTAGTTTTTACTCGAACATTTACGTCGCTTCTTATCGCACTTATTTTACATAGGGATCATGAAGGCGAGTTTTTATCTAAGGATCAATTAAATGATTGTAAAGATCTATTACTAGCTTATTTATCAGCTGAAACGGATGTAAGAGGCTACGTGCCAGGTAAAGGGTGGGCTCATAGTGTTGCTCATATGGCTGATGCAATCGATGAATTAGTGAAAAATCCAAAATTAAATAAAGCCTCTTATATGGAAATTGTAAGCGCATTATGGAACACCGTTTTGCAAGAAAATTATGCTTTCATTCACAATGAAGATGAACGGATTTTAGTTCCTATTTTCACAATGCTTGAGCAAGGTTTAGAGGAGCAAGAGATCATAAAATTATTGCAAGAGCTACCTGCAACTTTAAAGGGAAGAAAGGAACAGCTCGATGTACAGCACCACAGAATTTTACTCTTTAACTATAAAAGCTTTTTAAAAAGCTTTTACATTAAAACAAATGGAAAGCATAAGTTCACAGCTCTTCATAAAAGCATCGAAGCATGTCTCGATGACTTATAAGAAATAATACATTACCAAAGTTTAAGGATGATATTTTATTAAAACGTATGTCATGTGTAAGCGTTGATTAGAGTGGAGAATCAACGCTCACAGGAAAGCGCCCAGTCGGAACGGGAATTATCAAAATATTAGTATTTTGTAATTATTGACAGACGAAAATTAGTTTGTTAAGATGAGTGACAATAAAAGCATACAAATTCGTTGATGAGAAAGAGTAGTGTTTCATTTTGTTCTACAGAGAGCCGACATATTGGTGGAAGTCGGTGTGCAAGTGTTACATGAAGATCCTCTCTGAGAAGATTAGCTGAACATAGTAGGCTGATCCGGGTGTCTACCGTTAAAAAGAACACGTATGATTGTACGTTGCTGAGTGCTATTGAACGTTGCTTCAATAGAATTAGGGTGGTATTCGCGGTTAACCCCGTCCCTTACTTGGGACGGGGTTTTTTGTATGCCTTTTATACAAAATTAATTGTATAGGAGGAACTAATATGCAAGCAGAACAAAAGAAGGAAACAACGGTTGAACGAGAAACAAGGATTCGAGCATTGTGGGAGCAAGAAGGCACGTTTGCAACATCCGTGACAAATCGTGTTGGACAGCAGCCATTTGTATTTTATGAAGGACCGCCAACAGCAAATGGATTACCACACGTAGGTCACGCATTTGGCAGAACGATTAAAGATGTAGTAGCACGTTATAAAACGATGCAAGGTTATTTAGTTGAACGTAAAGCTGGTTGGTATACACATGGTTTGCCTGTTGAGTTAGGCGTGGAAAAAAAGCTAGGCATCTCAGGTAAGCAAGAAATTGAGAAATATGGTGTTGAACAATTTATTCAGGAATGTAAGGGCAGTGTCTTTACTTATGAGAAAAAATGGCGCTCCTTTACAGAGCAGCTAGGCTATTGGATTGATATGGATGACCCTTATTTAACACTAAGTAACGATTACATTGAGTCCGTTTGGAATATTTTAAGTCATGTGCATAAAGAAAAACTTTTATATAGAGGGCACCGTGTTTCGCCCTATTGCCCTAGCTGTCAAACATCATTAAGCTCTCATGAGGTTGCGCAAGGCTATAAGGATGTCAAAGATTTATCTGTAACGGCAATGTTTAAGCTGAAGGACAAAGATGAGTATTTTCTTGGGTGGACAACGACTCCATGGACATTACCTGCCAATGTTGCCTTAGCTATGAATCCTAAGCTCGTGTATGTTCGAGTTAAGCAGCATGATAAAGTATATATCTTGGCAAAATCGTTAGTGGAAAAGGTGTTTACTGAACCCGTTGAAATATTAAGTGAGCATAATGGGCATGAATTTGAAGGTGTATCGTACAATCCTCCTTTTTCATATGTAGCTGTTGATAAAGGTCATGTCGTGGTACTGGCCGATTATGTCACAGAGCATAGTGGAACTGGAATTGTCCATATCGCGCCTGCGTATGGGGAGGACGATTATAAAACGGTTCAGCAGAATGGGCTATCGTTTGTCAATGTTGTTGATTTGAAAGGCTGTTATACAGAAGAGGTTCCAGAGCTTGTCGGTAAATTTGTGAAAGATTGTGATGTCGATATTATTAAAATGCTCGCTAAAAAAGAGCTACTGTTTGATAAGGAAAAGTATGAGCATAGCTATCCTCATTGCTGGCGTTGTGATTCACCTTTGCTTTACTACGCGACTGATAGCTGGTTTATCAACATGTCTTCATTGAAAGATAAGCTTTTACAAAATAATGATCAAGTCACATGGTATCCAGAGCACATTAAACACGGTAGATTCGGTAATTTCTTAGAAAACCTTGTGGACTGGAATATTAGCCGAAATCGCTATTGGGGAACGCCACTCAATGTGTGGGTTTGTAAGGATTGTGGTCATGAAGAGGCACCAAATAGTATTGCTACCT
Source organism: Lysinibacillus sp. NPDC093688 (assembly GCF_050280145.1). Classification (NCBI taxonomy): domain Bacteria; kingdom Bacillati; phylum Bacillota; class Bacilli; order Caryophanales; family Bacillaceae; genus Lysinibacillus; species Lysinibacillus sp. NPDC093688. The sequence continues at coordinate 24,441 of NZ_JBNNUX010000022.1, read as the reverse complement.
TAAAAGAGTTAGCGAAAGGTACTGTAGCTGACATCGAACTTCACAAGCCGTATATTGATGAGGTTGTGTGTACTTGTCCAACCTGTAAGGGCGACATGGAACGCACACCGGAAGTGATTGATGTATGGTTTGATAGTGGTTCAATGCCATTTGCTCAGCATCATTATCCTTTTGGTAATCAGGATAAGTTTAACAATCAATTCCCGGCAGATGTTGTCATCGAAGGTATCGACCAGACACGAGGCTTTTTCTATAGTTTATTAGCCGTATCGACATTATTTACGGGCAAGGCGCCTTATAAAAATGTACTTTCTTTAGGGCATGTTTTAGATGAGCATGGACAAAAAATGTCGAAAAGTAAAGGTAATGCATTAGAGCCAGTTGAACTAATTCAGCAGTACGGAGCAGACGCATTAAGATGGGCGTTTTTAGTCGACAGTTCTCCTTGGAATCCTAAACGCTTTTCAAAGAAAATTGTGATAGATGCGAAATCAAAGCTAGTCGATACGCTAGATAATACGTTCAAATTTTATCAGCTTTATGCAGAAATAGATGGTTTCCAATACGATGCTAATAAGACGGGTACTCGTACAAAACTAGATCATTGGATATTATCTCGATTGCATCATACGATTCAGCTAGTGACAAAATCTATGGACGATTATCAATTTACACAAGCAACACGTGAAATCGGAAAGCTTGTAGAGGAACTAAGTAACTGGTATATCCGTCGCTCACGAGCAAGATTTTGGGCTAACGGATTGTCAGAAGATAAACGAGGTGCCTATAGTACACTGTATGAGTTACTAACGACAATTTGTCAATTACTAGCACCTTTCACGCCATTTATCGCAGAGGATTTATATCGACAATTATGTGGAAATAGCGTTCATTTGCAAAACTATCCAACATTCAATGAAGCGCTCATGAATACGAATCTTGAAAAAGAGATGGCGAATATTTTAACAATAGTAGAACTTGGCCGCAGCATCCGTAATAGTCAAGGCATTAAAGTTAAGCAACCTTTCAGTGAAATGATTGTCTCTGTTGACGGCGAATTAACCGATTATCAACCATATAGCGAGCTTGTGAAAGATGAATTAAACATAAAAGAATGCCTGTGGACAAATGATTTCTCTGCATATGAAACGGTTCATTATAAACTTAATTTTAAAACAGCAGGTGCCGCATTTGGAGCAAAAGTGAACAAAGTAAAAGATTACGTAGTGAATTTAAGTGATGATGAGAAAAATTTATTACAACAAACAGGTTCAGTTGCGTTAACGACTGATGGGGAACAGCTAACATTGTTAAAAGCGCACGTATTAACAGAATCCGTTGTAAAGGACCAGTACATCTTAGCCGAAGAAGCTTCTTGTCGAGTCCTTTTGAATGTTCAGATGACAACTAGCTTACTTGAGGAAGGGCAAATTAGGGAACTAATTCGCACAATCCAAGATACACGTAAAAAATGGCAACTTCCTGTTGAGCAGTATATATCAATCTCAATTGTTGGAAGTGCTAAAGCAAAAACGATCATCCAGCAGCACGAAGCATTATTAAAGGCAAATGTGTTGTTACATGATATTCATTATGTGAGTGACGATCATGGTGAACGATATATAGAGACAGAAATGTTTGATGAAAAAGTTTCTGTTTATTTTAAGTTTTAACTGCTTGGGTTGGCAGAAGAAGTGATTAGGTAAGCCCGGAAACTGCTCGGGTAGGCAGAAGAAGTGATCAGGTGAGATCAGTATCACTATATACAATGTGCAACATTCGAGCTGAACTAATTTTGATATTAGTTCAGCTCTTATTTGTGTATAAAGATATGGTCTGAAAATATTTAACAAAGTATAGTATATATGAATTTTTCTATACGTTGTTCAACTAACGCCACTGTTTGTTTAAGTACATTTATCCACAAATTCATATATTTTACTAAGAACATTCAGTTCACTTATTATTGGAAAGCATCTTCGTTAGTAAAAAAAGCTTCTCCAATCATTGTATCCCTATATAAGATAAATAAAGGTTTATGAATCCTACAAAATTTACGAGATGAAAAATCCAACTATATAATGACTAACAAAAATTGCAACATAAATTAAAGTAATATAAGGTTGATAATCAATATAAAATTCTTTATGTGTTAACCTAAATTTATGGGGAATTAAAACCCAACTAATATAGTCAATTATTATTGAAAGTGTTGTCCATTGGATAACGGTATTAAGCATAAATTCTTTTATATTATCATTATCAATCCCTTTACTATATAGCCAAAGAAAAATTGGAAATATTAAAACATTGTAAAGAACCTGATAGGGTCTAGATTTAACATAAACTGGCGATTTTAAAAAAGTTGTGCCTGCCTGTTTCGCATTTTGAACACCATAAAATTTATTGGAAATTAACATATGTATAAAAACTACTAAAGTTGCGACTGAATAAGCAAGTAACATCCATAAAAAAGACATACCTAAATTATTAAACAATTAACTTCACCTAACTTTCATAATATAACAATTTATACCAATTTATTGCATTATCCTATAAAATTAAGGAATTGTAAATGAAATATTCCGAAAAATATATCTGTTTCTTCGATATTTATTCACCTAAATTGCACCGTTACAGATAGAAAAATTACAGATACTATACTTTTTTTAAATATACTCAAGCTATATCTTTAAACACAAACAAAAGCTGAACTAATATCAAAATTAGTTCAGCTAAATTGCATATTATAATGTTGTACATTATATATAGGATACTGAAATATTAAGTGCAAGTTTTTTGTGAATAGGTTATAGTATTCCACTAAAAAGATAGAGAGCGGTTGCCCAAATAAAAATCGCTGAGCATTTATTAAAAATATTCATAAGTTTCCCAGAGCTATCAATTCTTTTCAACGATGCTCCAGCAATAATAAGGCCGAAAAACCACAACCAAGAAATCAAAACACATGCAGCCGTGAACAAAATTTGTTCTGTCCCACTATATTTTAAAGCACTCGTCCCAATAACGCCTATAGTATCTAAAATGGCATGTGGATTTAAGAGAGATACAGAAACCGCGAATAAAATTTGTTTTTTGACAGGAAGTGCTTCGTTGTTATCGGCAGATGCAGGATTTGAGCGCCAAATCGAATAGCCCATATAAAGTAAGAAAAGTATACCAACAGTCATTAAGGCGATACGTAACCATTCAAATTGCAACACGATTATTGATAAACCAAATACCGCAAGTAGGATTAGAAGTGTATCACAAATTGCAGCTGTTATACTGGCGGGTAAGGCACGAACTAAATGAGGCTGTGTTGCACCTTGAGAAAAGACAAAGACATTTTGAACGCCTAATGGCAAAATAAGTCCAAATGCTAAAATCATTCCATGAAGAAATGCTTCCAATGATATTCCCTCCTTTCACTAACTATTCTAGATGTGTTATAACTAAAAGAAAACGACCAATTGGATGGTTTTTTATCCATCCAATTTTATCTTCTTTCAGCGGGTACCTAAACATCCGCCGGAGGCATAATTGATATGTTTGAGGTGAAACGAATGAACTGGCAACCTAAAAGACAAGGTGAAATGACATTACAGCAACAAATTGTGACTTGGATTACTGAGCATATAGAACGGGGAGATTGGGTGGCAGGAACAAAGCTACCGACACAAAGACAGCTAGCGATGCAGTTTGGGGTTAATCGCAGTACTGTTCAGCAGGCGTTAGAGGAGTTAAAAGCAGCAGGAATATTGGAATCAAAAGTAGGCTCAGGTATATTTGTAGCTCAAAATTCTTGGCATTCCTTAATTACACAATCACAGCCAAATTGGCAATCCTTTATTGACACAAGCTTACATAAGCCCAATTATCATACCATTCAATTAATCAATGAATACGAGCAGCGCGATGATGTCATTCGAATAGGTACTGGGGAACTAGCACCAAGTTTATTACCGACAGCTGAAATTGAAGCATCATTGAAAGAGCTATCTTTGCAGTCGAAAGCTTTAGGCTATTCATCACCGCAGGGAAGCGTTAAACTTCGTGAAGCAATTTGTGACTACGTGAAAACAAGGGGCATTCATACAAAGCCTCAAAATGTTTGTATTGTCTCTGGTGCACTACAGGCATTGCAGCTTATAGCAGTTGGACTGCTTGAACAAGGGTCTATCGTATTTCAGGAACAGACATCTTATTTAAATTCAGTTCATCCTTTCCAGTCTGTTGGTATGCAAATGCTGTCTATCCATCGCGATGAACAGCTTGCACAAACATTGGCTCAACGAAAAAGAAAAAGGCAGGCTGTATTTTATGCTGTCCCTACGTTAAACAATCCGACTGGAGGCGTGTGGACGACGTTTGAAAAAGAGCAGCTTTATGAAGCGTGTAAAGCATCTCGCATTCCCATCATTGAGGATGATGTTTATCATGAATTGCTCTTTAAAGAGGCAACTTCCCCAATAAAATCAATGGATGAAAGCGGGCAAGTCCTCTATATTGGAAGTGTTTCAAAAACATTAAGTCCTGGCCTTAGAATTGGCTGGTTAATCGGCCCAACAACCGTTATTGAGCGGTTAGCGGATATAAAAATGCAAACAGATTACGGATCAAGCGCCATCTCGCAGGAAATTGTGCTGCATTGGCTGCAGTCTGGAAAGTATGAAAAGCATATCGTCGGCTTACGCCAAAAATTACAGCAAAGTGCAGATTATGTAGAGACTATTTTACAAGAAAAATTCTATGATATTGCGGAGTGGATTAAGCCAAAAGGGGGCTTCTATATTTGGCTAAAGTTTCATGAACCCATTGTTGATAAAGAGTTGTTTACTAAGCTTTTGCATCGACAAGTCCTTATTAATCCAGGCTATATCTATGACCCGCAAGATACCCAGCATATTCGATTATCATATGCCTATGCGACAAATGAAGAATTAAAGGTTGGCTTGGAAATATTATTTGAATGCGTCGTTGAAACGGTAGTAAAACGGCATTAAGAATAAAAACATCACACCTTTAGGGGGGTGATGTTTTTAATGTGCGCCAATGTGGGTATGAACTATAGTGTGCAAGTCCTGAACACGAAGACAGAAGTAGAGGTTAGCCAAGGTCATAGTACGATTGGGTCTAGAAATAATCGAAAGGACTGAACAACTAATAGAGAATAGCCCTTGGCATTCCATCTTGAATGAATGAACACAGAAAACAGAGAAACCTCACGCTTATGTTTCTAATGGTTCAATACATGACATTATAGAATGGAAGGATAATATAGGGCTTCCTAATCTGACTTAAAGGAATGGTTGGAGAAAAATTTATGATTAGTATTAAAAGGGTCATAATTCTTTTTGAAAGGGTGGTCATAATGAAAACGATTTATATTTATCCAAAATTAGCAATGGGGTTTAGAGGATTTGCAACAGGTTTAGATAGAGAAGGATTCTTTTTGAAGAAAAGGTCAACGAGACTAAAAAAGTATAGAAAATTCTTTGAAAGAAAATAATTTGAGTTCTTTTAACGTAGAAGTTACTCATGGGTTTGAATCTCCAGAGGAATTATTAGAAAATGATGGCGTTTTGGTTTTGATTTCTCCATACTTAAAAAGTGCACTTGATCACATTGATTTTTCTAAAAGTGGATACTATCTTTTAACAGAGGCAGAATATAATTCAGAAAATGTTGATAACATCTTAAAGTATATAAAAACGCATAAGATTAAATGAAAACTATTGAAATGCTAAAAAAGTATTTAAGTTATCGATTGAAAATACAGAATTTTCAGGAAATAAATACTTTTATAAGTGTATATAAAACAGGAATGTTCATATTAGCATTCTTGTTTTTTATTTAATACATAATTGTGTATCAGAGCGTTTTCTATCTTAATTGAACCGCCGTATACGGAACCGTACGTACGGTGGTGTGAGAGGTGGGAGCTAATCACTCCCCCCTACTCGATTACCTTTTCATACTTATTACATTGTATTTGAATAGCAGTGTCATTCCGATATTCATCAAAAAATGCGCAAGAAAAGGTACTAAGATATTGTTTGTTTCAAAATATATCCATCCGAAAATCAGACTAGGAATGGCGATATTTAGTAACATAATAGGTTTTTTGAAGTATTGAATATGAAATCCTAAGAACAATAAAGTTGTTATGATAATGGCAGTCCATTTGTTTTCAATAAATACAAGAAGCAAATTTTGAATAATTCCTCTAAATAACATTTCTTCAAATAATGCTGCTATAAACATAAAGGAAGAAATAGCTAACAACGAATAGTTTTGATAGCTTTTATTAGTTTCGTCCATGTAATTCGAGGGAATATACATTGTTAAGATTACGCCAAACAAAAGTAGACCGAATGAAGAGAGAACTATACTCAATACCATCCTGAATGGTTGATTAAATGATAGGAAATTATGTATCGTGAATACATCATAAACGATAAGAACAAAAATGGCTGCCGCACAAATGAATGTAAAAGAAGAGAATACAAAAACAGCGTCCTTTGAGCTAAAGTCCTTATTTGTCTTTTTTGGTTTTTCTTTTATATGCTCCATATCTTTCCTCCTTTTCTTGAAAAATTTAGACTAAAAAATATTTTACCATAATATTGTAGCGGAAAGTATAGCCTTTATTGAAGAGAAATTCTAAGATAGGAACCATAAAGGTGTGATTTGAGGTTTTTTCAAAGTTAACCAAAATATTATTCAAAAGCAGGTATTCCTAAATGGATTTGGACAAGCTAATTGTGGACTGAAAAACTAGCTTTGATTTTTTGCTTAGAGAAGACTGGATTGTTGCTTTCGAATTAAATGGGAAACAAGTCATCATTTTTTCAACACCTAAAACAAGCAAAACCTCGTTTTACATTTTGGACGGGGTTAAGATATAGTCTATAAGTTAATTGAGAAGTTGGTAATTAATGATATTGAACACTTAATTAATATTATTGATTTTTAGCATTAAAATATTTAAATTTAATTATTTGCATTTTCAATTCCTTGTTGTATAATCAAATCAACTAGAAGGAAGGGATATCACTATGGCTTATCAAGTTATCACAAATTGTCCTGTTTGCAGTAAAACATTGAAAATTACAAAGTTGCAATGCTCTCATTGTCACACAACGATTGAAAATGAGTTTGAATTATCTAAGCTGGCATCTTTATCAAAGGATCAGCTTCATTTTGTAGAAGTATTTTTAACTTGTAGAGGGAATATCAAAGAAGTAGAAAAGGAACTGGGGATTTCGTATCCAACGGTTCGAGGCAAGCTAACAGATATTATTTCATCCCTTGGATATGTGCAGAAGAAGAAAAATGAAGTAGACGAGAAAAAAGTTGTGACCATGTTGGAAAATGGCGAAATCACACCAGAAGAAGCTATTAAGCTTTTAAAAGAAGAATAGGGAGGAATCTATCATGAAAGAGGAAATTGCAAAAGTATTAACAATGGTTCAAGAAGGAAAGATTAATGCAGAACAGGGATCAGAACTGATTCAAGTATTAAAGGAAAAAGAAGAAACAAGTATTGAAAAACCGACTAAATATTTAGATAAAACTTTAAAAGTCCGTGTTGTATCAGCCGAAAATGATAATGTCATGGTCAATTTGCCTATAAAACTTGTCAAGGTAGTATTATTGGCTGGACACAGCATCGCAGCGAGTGTTCCTCAAGCGGAAAAATACGTTAAAGATATAGATATAAACCTTATTATTGAAGCAATTGAAAATGAATTAGATGGCCAAATTGTTGATATTAAATCAGCAAACGGAGATACCGTTTCGGTCATCATTGAATAGTGATTTGCTTATGATGCATGTAAAAGTAAAAACAAAAGGCTTTCGGCTTAACATCCCAATGCCATATGCTATGTTAAACATTGTTATTTCAATTTTGTCTTCGAAACTTTTGCAACGAAATTTAAACAAATGGACAAAAGAGCACTTCGAAAGAAAAAAAATAGACTTTACCTTTCCACTTATAGATAAAAACACGCTAAAGCCTATCGTCAAGGAACTGAAAAATTATAAGGGAATTGTGCTAGTAGATGTTAAAGCTACGGACGGTACTGAAGTTAAAGTTAGACTATAATTGATGATCACCAATGACTAGCATTTTGAAGAATAAGTCTAATTTCTCGCTAGCAACTGGGAAAAAATAAATGCTTAAAGATGCAATTTCTATTGCATCTTTTTTACCGTTTTTATTTTGATTTAGTATAGATACGAGTGATGATATTTACGTTAATTAATTTAAGCCGCTGTTATATACTTTCAGGTAAATAGTGCTTATACATTTCCAATAAATTAGTATGCTCCTTTAATACAGCAATGGTTTTGGGATTTGGCTTTATAAAAATAACTGAATAATCTTTTTCACCAAGTTCCTTGTTAATTGGAAAAGCTAATTTTTCTTCATCTATTGAAAATTGAGCATTAACACCAGTTTTATTTCCGCGAGCATCTAAGCGTATCCACTTATTATGGGATTTAAGATATACAGCATTCATAGCATGAATCGAATATCCTTTTTCGGGGGTATCAAACAACATTAATCGTTGATAACAGAAACCTGTTGGAATACCTTGCGAACGTAATAATGCTGCTAAAAGGTTTGATTTTGCATAGCAAATACCTTGTTTGTACTTCAATACATCTGATGCATGACAAGTAACTTTTTCTCCTTGAATATCCCAAGAATGTGATATTTCATCACGAACAAATTCAAAAGCAATCTTTGCTTTTTCAACATCTGTTTGAGTTGAGTTAAATAGTTCCTCAATTTTCTCTTTAATAATTCGGTTAGAGTAATTGACCACATCTAATTCAAGTAAGTAATCTTCTAAATTCTCAGATTCAACTATAAATTCCATAAACCATCACTCCTTTGTATTTTTATTTAATTATAGGTATTATTATACACTAAATTAAGATGGTTCATATATATTTTTTTTGTAGATACAAACTTCTATTTAGGGAGACGATGTATTTAAAAAGGAATTTTAAGTAAAAAAGCGAATATGAAATAAGAAATAAAATCGAAAAGGTGGTTTGTTATTATGGTAACGAAATATCGCTCCAATACCTATATCCCAGAGTTGGTGAAAGCAAGTAAAATGTTAGCCCAAAGACATCATTTTGAGTATTCTTGTTAGGATGAGGCTGGAAGATTGTTATCTGTACTTGTTGGTCAAATCACACATGGGAAAATTCTTGAAGTCGGGACTGGCTATGGCGTAGGGAGTGCTTGGATTCTTTCTACCATTGCACCAAACGTTCAGTTTGTCTCAGTGGATCATGCAAAGGAAAAAATCGAGGCTACTGCTCAAACAATTCGTCATCAGCAAGCAGAAATTTTAGTAGGTGATTGGAAAGAGGCGATCGCAAAAGGTCCTTTTCAATTTATTTTTGCGGATGCAGCTGCAGCTAAAACGATTGAAGGCGTTCAACTAATGGATCCGTTGGCTATTGGTGATATGTTAGTGATGGACGATTTTACGCCAGAAAAACATTTTCCAGAAGAATGGAGAGGAAAGCCTGATAAAGTCAGGGATTTTTGGTTAAATCAAAAGGAATTGAGAGCAACAGAGATTTATTTAACACCAACATCTTCTGCCATCCTCGCAACCAAGCTAAATCGAAAAGAATAATCCAACGAAATAATCCATACATATGTAAATAACGATTTCTTTATGAAGAGGTGAATACTTGGAGAACATGCCAGATGGCTATTCTTATGTTCCGCAGCCTATTCGGAAAGATGGTGCAGGTGGGGTGGATAAAGGGCCGAGAGATATTATGAGGGATTTGGAAAATCCTGATATGCTTGTCCCTCCAAAAACGGATGCTGGGCTTGTACCAAATTTAAAATTTTCGTTTTCTGATACGCATATGGTTTTAAAGCATGGCGGTTGGTCTCGAGAAATTACTGCTCGCGATCTGCCTATTGCTACAACATTGGCAGGTGTCAATATGAGTTTGACACCTGGTGGGGTACGTGAGCTACATTGGCATCAACAAGCCGAATGGTCGTATATGCTTCTTGGTCATGCACGCATTACAGCGGTCGATCAAAATGGGCGTAATTTTATAGCCGATGTAGGCCCGGGGGACTTATGGTATTTCCCACCCGGAATTCCTCATTCCATACAGGGCCTTGAAGATGGCTGTGAATTTTTACTAGTGTTTGACGATGGGCATTTTTCAGATCTTAGTACATTTTCAATATCTGATTGGTTTGCCCATACTCCTAAAGATGTGCTGTCCTCTAATTTTGGTGTTCCAATGAGCGCTTTTCAACATATCCCGAAAGAACAAGTCTATATATATCAAGATCAAGTTCCAGGACCTCTTGACACACAAAAAGTGCAATCTCCATATGGTACGGTCCCTCAAACCTTCAAACATCGTCTGCTTGCACAAACTCCTATTAAAACTCCCGGTGGCAGTGTCAGAATTGTGGATTCGACAAACTTTCCTATTTCTAAAAATATCGCGGCAGCACTAGTCGAGATTAAGCCTGGTGCTATGAGAGAGCTGCATTGGCACCCGAATAATGACGAATGGCAATATTACCTACAAGGAAAAGGACGTATGACAGTATTTGCAGCTAATGGTGTGGCGAGAACATTCGATTATCGTGCAGGAGATGTCGGATACGTGCCGTTTGCAAATGGACACTACATTGAGAATACCGGTAATGAGACATTATGGTTCCTTGAAATGTTTAAAAGTGATAGGTTTCAAGATGTTTCATTAAATCAATGGATGGCTCTTACTCCAGCTGAGCTAGTACAAAGCAATTTAAATATTGGCCCTGAACTCTTACAAGTGTTAAGAAAGGAAAAGTGGCCGGTCGTGAAGTATCCTGGGTTTTCGTATTATCCAAGGTGAGCATATAGAAAAGCAGGTGAGGAAAATCTCACCTGCTCATTTTAATATTGATATTTATTTCTAGTAGTAAGAAGTATACCGATTGCTGGAACAGTACAAATAAGCATTGCTGCAAATGATAGTCCAGGAGAAATTTCGTATAGATAGCCGCCTAAAAATGTAAGGATAGCTGTACTTAATCCCATTGCTAATGCAGAGTAAAGGCCTTGTGCATTTGGAATTTGCTCCTTCGGCAATACTTTTGTTAAATAGCTGATAAAAGCGTAATGCGCGAGAGCAAAAGATAATGCATGTAATGTTTGAGAAGCGATAAATACCCAGACATTCGGGAATAGGTAAATAAGTAGCCAACGTAATGATGAACCACTAGCTGCTAAAAGTAATAAAGAAGATGAGCGCCATTTGTTAAATAGTGTATCAGCCTTCATAAAGTATAAGATTTCGCAAATAACGGCGATGTTAATAATCATCCCCATGTAGAATGGGTCGACATGTAAATCACCTAAATATATATAGCCGTAACTGTAATAAGAAGCGTGTGCGCCTTGTAATAAAATAACGATTAATAAAACGATAGGGAAGCCTTTAATAGACCATAATGTTTTCATCGACAATGATTTTGCACGTTGTTCTTTCGTCGGTACAACGAGTAACTCTTGTGGAGTAGCCATTTGTTGCATCAACAGCATACCGATCAGGCCGACCACCATACTCCAAAAGATAATGTCATTGCCAAATGCACCTGTCAGCATACTAATGATTAATACTGCAATGACAAAGCCAAGGGAACCATAGGAGCGGCTTTTACCATAGTGTACATGTCCATGCTGTACGAGCGTTGCCGCGCTACTTTCAACGGCAGGTAGCAGTGCTGGATAGAAAACGCTAAATAAAAGCGTCACAATAAGAAGCGAGATAAAGCTCGTGCTTAGTATGTAAAGTAAAGTTGTGATTAGTGCACCTATTGCTAGAATGCTAGTGAGTCGTTTGTTATTCACATATTTTGCAAGCGTCGGGAAGAAAAATAGATTTGATGTTGCTCGTGCTAAAAGACCACAGCCCATTACGACGCTAGCCTGTGAAACTGTAAGATGTTTGGCATCTACAAGCCAACCAGTCCAGTAAGGTAAGAAAATACCCCAAGTAAAGAAAAATGCAAAGAAATTTTGAGAAAGCCATCGTTGATTGTTCATAAATTTTACGTACCTCCATTAACTATGTTGAATAATAGCACGTTCATCGTTACAATAATGTGAGATATCTCACATTTTTTTAGAGGAGAGTAAAAAATGCATATACTGACAGCTGAGGAACGTTCATACTATCTCGATAAATATCCAATTGATGATTTTTTCTCATTTGATATAACTCCATTTCTGGAGGTATGTAAGTTTGACAAAGGCGAATGGATTTTTAACGAAGGATCATTTCCGGATACGCTATACTACATGATTGAAGGGAAAGCGAAAATATATATGACGCATAAAAACGGAAAGGTCTCGCTTATCGAATACCCAGAGGCACCGCGTTTTATGGGTGAAATTGAGTTGCTAAATGAGGCGAGATATACGAAGGGGATTCAGACAGTAACCGAGACGATTTGTTTTTCGATTACACAGTCCTGCAAAGAAAAGTTACTCACGGATGTACTTTTTTTACGTAAACTTTGTGTGTTTTTAGGGGAAAAGGCGACCAAAATGACGTCAAAATATACACAAAATCAAGCATATCCACTTGAAAATCGACTTGCTGCCTTTATCCAATTGTCGTCAGATCAAGGTATCTATAAAGAAAAGCATACTGAAATCTGTGAATATTTAGGGGTTTCCTATCGGCATTTATTATATGTACTTGCGCAATTTTGCGAAGAAAAAATTTTAGAGAAGAAAAAGAATGGCTACCACATTATAAATGAAGAGCGTCTTTCTGAATTGGCACAGGAAATACAGTGAGGAGAGCTATTACTTATTGTACTCACTTTTTTTTACTAACCAGCGTGCAATCTCCTTTCCGCTATGGTAAAAGTTAGCCTCATTGACTCTTTGGTTTTGTATGGAGATATTTAGGGTTTCTTCTATAACGCCAAAAGGTATAACCCTTAAACATTGGTGTGTGTTGGGTGGAATCTTTTTGTGCTTTACCTCAGTTTCAATGTGAGCTTTAGCAGATTTTTGTGCATTTTGGAATGGACAAGCAAGTAATTCTCCTTGTTCCAATGTTGTGCTTGGTGAATAACAATTACTTTTCATTCAACATGCCCCCTTTGTCGTTAGTTTTATTGTACAAGACATACGGTGGAAAAAGTCTGCATTTACAAGGCTTTAACGAAAACTTAAAGGTTAGTTAATCAATTATGCCTCGGCATAATTGCGTCCGGAATCGGCTTTGTGCTTGCACAAAGAACTCCTTTCCGATTTCCGTGACATCCGCCGGAGGCATTAACTTCTTTCAGCGGATGTTTGTACGCTGCAAGAAGTTATGAAACCGTATTCATGCCATTAACGAATAGATATCATAGAAAACTTGTATAATTTCAAGAGAAAAACACGTACTCAAACTATTGTGAATTTTCCTAACACAACGTATTATTGTAAGTAGATTTAACGTGAAGGACTTCACATAGTCACGTAATCGTGAGGAGGAATTTTTAATGAGTGCAATTCGAGTAGGTATTGTAGGTTATGGAAATTTAGGGCGCGGTGTAGAGTATGCTATTTCACAAAATCCAGATATGGAATTAGTAGCGGTATTCACACGTCGCGATCCTTCAACTGTAAACATTGCAAGTAATGCAAGCGTATATTTAGTGGATGATGCTGAAAAATTCCAAAATGACATTGATGTAATGATTTTATGTGGTGGCTCAGCTACAGATTTACCTGAGCAAGGACCACACTTTGCACAATGGTTTAATACAATTGATAGCTTTGATACTCATGCGAAAATTCCTGAGTTTTTCGAGGTTGTAGATGCAGCGGCACAAAAATCTGGTAAAGTATCGGTCATTTCAGTTGGCTGGGATCCAGGTTTATTCTCATTAAATCGTATACTCGGGGAGACAGTTCTACCAGTAGGCACAACTTATACTTTCTGGGGAGACGGTTTAAGTCAAGGTCACTCAGATGCTATACGTCGCATCGAAGGTGTTAAAAACGCTGTACAGTACACATTACCAATTAAAGAAGCTGTAGATCGTGTTCGTAATGGCGAAAATCCTGAGCTGACAACTCGTGAAAAACATGCACGTGAATGTTGGGTTGTTCTTGAGAAAAGTGCAGATGCTGCAAAAGTTGAGCAAGAAATTGTGACAATGCCAAACTATTTTGACGAGTATAACACAACAGTAAACTTTATTTCTGAAGAGGACTTTAAAGCAAACCACACAGGCATGCCACACGGTGGATTCGTTATTCGTAGTGGGGAAAGCGGCGCTAACGAAAAACAAATTCTAGAATTCTCATTAAAACTTGAAAGTAATCCAAACTTCACGTCTAGTGTTCTAGTAGCATTTGCGCGTGCAGCACATCGCTTAAACCAAACTGGCGACAAAGGTGCTAAAACAGTATTCGATATCCCATTCGGTCTGTTATCACCAAAATCAGCTGCTGAATTACGTAAAGGACTTTTATAATTTTAACCTATTAAACTACCCGATTATCATATAGTTGATAATCGGGTTTTTTCATTTTAAGAAGTCAATTATGTTAAATAACATATAGTATATGGTAAACTGTCAATAATTTGGCTCATAACCAAAAGCTAGGATGACAAGATTAACGACCGGCACAATCGCTAAAAAGATAGCCCGAAGTGTAGTAGTTTATGTAACGAAAACTGTAGGTAGTGCAGTTTCATGAATAATTATTATAAATCTTGCGAAGAATCCAGATGAAACATTACATATTGGCGATAGGTAAAAGTGGGCTATGATAGTAAAATAAAGGATAAAGTACCAATTAAAATTACTACGCTTACAATAAAATTAGTTTAGTAATATCTACTAAAGTAGTTGTACATTGTAACGTTGCTACTTTGTATAAAAAGGATAGATTGGGATGGTGTTTTATATGGAAAAAGTAAATTTTTTTAATAGTGAACTATTTCATGAAAATGCTGAGAGAACTTTTTTGATACACGAAAATAAAATAAAAGAATTACTACCCGAGGCTGATATCCAGCATGTTGGTAGTTCAGCAATTCCTGATAGCTTTACTAAAGGCGATTTAGACATCCAAGTACGTGTTAGTGCTGAACAATTTTTGAAAGCAGTAGAACTATTATCAAATTTATATGAAAGAAATGATGAAAGTGTCAAAACAGATACATTTAGGGCATTTAAAGATGATACAAGTAATCCTCCTTTAGGAGTTCAATTAACTGTAATTGATTCTGAGTTTGATTTCTTTTGGAAATTTAGAGAAGTTTTATTGGCAAATAATAAATATCGCGATGCATATGATAAATTGAAGAAAGAATACGAAGCCAAATCAATGGATGACTATAGAGAAGCTAAAGATATCTTTTTCCAAAGACTAATGGAAACTCCTGAGTTTAAGAAATACGATAAATAATATTTGTGCTAAACCTGATCATTCATCGGATGGAAAGAAACTTGAAAAAAAGTTGGTAACGGTAAAATCAATTTGATAAACTTGGAGAACAAAGCGAAAACTCCTCTCGTGGTTTGACTTAGCAACAATTGCGATACGTGAGTTTTCGCTTTTATTTGATACTTAATTGTAAAATTATTGGATTATACAAGATCAACCCACGTTATAATGATGAACTCATCATGTAAAAGATTTTAACTCTGAAGACTTGTAACCTTACATAACCAGTTGAATGGGGAGGTTATCACCAAATGACGACAGACATTATTATTCAATCAAAATGTATTCCACCGAGTCCGTCTAATCATTGTATTAGTAGAGCTACATTAATGAGAACATTAAAAAAAAGCTTAGACCATGCTTGTACACTTATTCATAGTGGAGCTGGGTATGGCAAAACAACAATCCTTACACAATTTTTACATGATCAATCAAGCAAGTTTTCCTGGTATAGTGTGTCGGAGGAAGATGATAATATATTGCCGTTTTTAAGGCATTTATTTTTTAGTATCACACGAATTGTTCCGGGCTTCGGCCAAGAATTTGATGCTTGGAATCAATTATCTCGTTTTCCGAAAATAGAAGAACTTAATCGTTGGTTTAAGCTGTTTGTCAATAGTTTATGTGAAATCGAAGGGCCGATTTTAATTGTCATTGACGATTACCATCTCGTTGACCATGAATTTCATATAAATTATGTGATGGAAAAAATAATTGAGTTTTCACCACCGAATGTACACTTTATCATCGCCTCTAGAACGATGCCGAAATGGGATATTACGAGGAGGTTAAAGCTACAAAAAAAATTACTCGTTCTTACAGAAGGAGAATTAGCATTTTCCTCAGAGGAGATCGCTGTTTTTTTCGAGGATTATGCAGCAGTTCATTTAACTGAAGATGAAATATCTAAGGTTGTGGAAATTACAGAGGGATGGGCTATTAGTATTTCTTTATTAGCTGAGCAATGGAACAATGAGACATTAGCTCATTGGTTAAATATTTCTACCAATGATCTTTTCACTTATTTATCAGAGGAAGTTTATCTTAAAATGTCTGCATTTGAGCAAGAGGCATTATTAAAGCTGGCGATTTTCCCCACTTTCTCAGAAGAGTTTATTTCACAATTTTATAGTACGGAAATTGCACAGGCCTTAAAACTGTTTGTTCAGCGGCATTTATTTATTCAACCTATCACGAAGGTTGGTTTATATCGTTTTCATGCCTTGTTCAGTCGATTTTTAGAGCTAAAGTGGCAACAACAAAATGCTTCACAGTATATTGCATTGCATAAACAAGCTGCATTGTATTATGTAAAACAAAACAATATACAAGCTGTTCTTCATCACGCATTTAAAACGAATGATCAGGATTTTTGTGGGGAGCAATTACAAAATCATGCTGAAAGTCTAGTACGTGCTGGGCAATTTGAGTGGTTATTAGAAAAGATAAACCGATTTACATATGATGAAAAGTTGGAATATTATAAATTGTATTATTTTGAAGGTGAGTGCCACCGCTATCGTGCTTATTACGAAAAAGCGAAGCAGGCCTATGAACATTGTGCAAACATCGCAAAAAGTAAGAATGATTATCTCTTTATGACAAAAGCGCAAGCAGGTTTAGCACATATTTACCTTGACACAATCCAGCCAGCATTGGCAGAGCCGCATT
This sequence comes from Lysinibacillus sp. NPDC093688, assembly GCF_050280145.1. Taxonomy (NCBI): domain Bacteria; kingdom Bacillati; phylum Bacillota; class Bacilli; order Caryophanales; family Bacillaceae; genus Lysinibacillus; species Lysinibacillus sp. NPDC093688. Next base: position 7,246 of record NZ_JBNNUX010000022.1, on the reverse strand, counting down.
TAAAAAAGGCTTTAGAGTTAGCGAATCATACGCCTTTAAACGGAGAGGAACTTCTCGAATTGCAACGTCAGTATGCTGAAAATCTGGTGAATTTAGGAAAGGCGAAAGGCGCACAAGTTTTTACAAATGAGGTTGCTTTGACGGAGGAAGTGCTACAAAGAGCAAATGTCGATGTTCGAATATTATTAAGAACTGGGCAGCTACTAGAAGCAAAGGAATTGCTGACGAAGAGATTGGAATTACCGCCACAGCTTGTTGCGACACATAGAGAGAGTGAACTGTTAGTATCATTTGTCTATGCGCTATTAGGGCTGGTGAAGGATGCTTGGTATGCCGCTCAGCATGGGATTCGTAGGGGAATAAGAGAAAAATCGGTTTTTATTGAGGCTGTTGGCTATATTCGCAAAGCACATGCTTACCTATTAGTGGATTTTCCTGACTTTCAAGGAGCATGCCATGCTTATGAAAAAGCCCTTACATTAATGAATACCATTAATATTTCTCGCGTAAAAGCCGAGCCTTACATGGGACTAGCAATTGTCAAACATGCGCAAGGAGATATTATTTCAGCTAAAAAATATATAGCTCTTGGCTTACAGGAAACAGAGCAAGTACAAGATGCTTGGATGACTGCTCTAATATTAATTGCTGAGGTAAAGATCATTCTTTCTCAATATGAATATGAACGAGCGCGACAATTATTAATGAAGGCACAGCGATTATTTCACGACTGTGGCGATCAAAATGGTGCGATGCATGTACTATTCTTCCAATCTGTCATTGCCTTCAAAGAAAATAATCCGCAACAATTCAATCATTATTTTCAGCAGTTTGCCCAGTTATGCATCACAAATGGCTATGACTACTTTTTACAAAGGAAAACTATTCTCGGTCCACCAAATAGAATGATTTTTTATGAGCTTTTACAATTTTGTAGAAAGTGTGATGGGGAAAATGCCGCTATTTTGACGATACGTAGCTATTTTCAAGTGGAAGACAATATCGTTTATCCGCATGAGGAAATGCAAGTGAATTTTTTAGGAAGTATCGATTTAATCAGAAATCATCAAAAGCTTGAGGATAAAGAATGGCAGCGCGATAAATCGAAGGAGCTCTTTGTCTATTTATATTGTCATCGCAATCGTTTTACGCCAAAAGAAGAGATTGCACAGGCATTATGGCCGGAGCGGAATGTTGAATCACTCGATCGAGATTTTAAAGTTGTCTTGAATACGTTATTAAAGGTTCTTGAGCCTAATAGAAATGCACGGCAAGAAAGTTTTTTCATTCAGCGTAAAAATAACATGTATCAATTGCAGCATATTCAATTTCTGCAAATTGATGTCGAACGCTTTCTCTATTTTTATGAATTAGGGATGGAGGAGTTCGATCCACAATTGTCAAACGAATGGTTGTATCTTGCTGAAACGAGCTATACGGATACACTTTATACTGAAAAAAAGCAGTTAGATTGGCTTATGCAGGATCGTGAAAAGCTGCAGTCATTATATATTGAAGTACTGGAAAGATTAGCACAAAATGCGACGCGACAGCAAAATTATAAGCAAGCTATTTTGTATGCAGAAAGAATGATTCGTGAGGATGCATTATGGGAAGAAGGCTATCGCTTATTAATGTATAGTTACTATCAATTACAAAACCGTTCCCTCGCACTAAAATGGTATGAAAAATGTGTGCAGCAATTAAAAAGTGAACTAAATACAACACCGATGGAATCGACGATGGTGGTTTATGATTTAATAATGGGTTAGTGTAAATTATAAAATTGGTTATTTTTGGGGTGTTACCATAATGTGGGGTTGATTTCCGTTCCGACTGTGCGCTTTCCTGGGGGCGTCCGATGAGCCGCTTGGGCCAACACGATGTTGGTCACGAAGGAGTTATCACAGGATGTGATGCTTTTAGCCTTAGTTCCCTTATGTGCTCGCTCCAGGGTCTCATCTGTGACGCTAATCCCCAAGGAGTCGCCCAGTCTCCACTCCAATCTGCCAGCTACTACAAGAGAAAGGCATAACAACTTTTTATGGACATTTATGTATCTTATTCAATAATTTTCATAAGGCGTGTCGATTGGGAAAAAATAGGTTTATTATTTAGCGAAAAAAGGATTTTTTTGTTGCTATTTTGCTGATATATTTCCATCTTTAACTGATTGTAGCGTAGGGCTACTCGACTCCCGCGGGAAAGCGAGACAGACGAGACCCTGCACGGAGCGTAGCGGAGGAAGCGGCTCGACGCTCGCCCGCAGGAAAGCGAGTAGCCCGTAGCCCGTAGCGGGAATCAGAGCCTTCAAATTAATTAGGGTGGATAATAATGTTAATCAACACACCTGGATTTTTATAATAAAATTGGAGGAACTACTATGTCATTTTGTAAGGTAAGTAAGGCGAATATTTACTATGAAGTGATTGGAACTGGAACACCAATCGTAATGCTCCATGGCTATTCACCAGATCATAGACTAATGAAGGGCTGTATGGAGCCCATTTTTACAGAAAGGGAGGGCTGGAAACGGATCTATATTGACCTTCCAGGAATGGGCAATACGACAGACTATGAAAAGATCAATAACTCAGATGAAATGTTAGAGGCCGTAGTTGAACTAATACACTCCTTACTACCAAACGAACGTTATTTATTGGTAGGAGAATCTTATGGTGGATATTTAGTGCGAGGAATCATGAGGGAGTATCATGAACAAATTTTAGGTGCTGCTTTTATTTGTCCTTTGATTATCCCTGATAAAGAAGGTCGAATAGTACCAGAACAAAGTATTGTCTTGTCGGATAATGAATTTTTATCGACATTAACGGAAGAGGAACTAGAAGACTTTAGTTCACATCTTGTTGTTTTAGATGAATATAATTGTCATCGATATACGAATGAAGTGTTAGCAGGGTGTGAAATCGCAAATATGGAGTTTTTAGAAAAAGTCCAGAAAAATTATCGTTTTTCTTTTGCTGTAGATGAACTTACTTTTGACAAGCCAAGTCTTTTCTTGTTAGGTAAACAAGATTCGATTGTTGGCTTTAAGGACGCTTTTGCCATTTTAGATAATTTCCCAAGGGCAGCCTTCACAATTTTAGATAAGGCTGGGCATAATTTGCAAATTGAACAAGCTAATTTGTTTAATAGCCTTATGTATGAATGGTTGGATAGGGTAGAGGAAATAAACGATTGAAATACATTTTTTAAAAAGGCTGTTTTCGTAAAGATTGTTGCTCTTCAACTAACGGTGCAACATTCCTGTTTGAAGGATGTTCGAGGTCTTGAAAGAAAAGGAGCCCTCTAGTATGATGCATGAGTGTCAATGACCATTGACCCATCATCAAACAAAGAGGACTCCTTTATGCATTTTAAATGGAATAATAAAATTAATCAAGTTACTGAAAATACACTCTTTGTCGGCATGGATATTGCCAGCGTATTCATTACGCATGCTTTGTCGATGAACGTGGGCGAGTAATAGAAAAAGCTTTTGCGGTACATCAATCGAAAGAAGGCTTCGAAAACTTGTATGAAAAGATTCTTCAAACGATGAAGGAAGCTAAGAAAACTGAAGTAATAATAGGGATTGAGCCTCAGGCCACTACTGGATGAACTTAGCCTATTTCTTAGATCAATACGGAATCCCACTTGTCATGGTGAATCCAATGCACGTAAGACGTTCGAAAGAGAGGGAGGTTACTTTAAGAAGGTCAATTCGATATAATAAAGAAATATACATAACATTAAAAAGGGTGATTAGTATGAATGTTGATTTTTTATCAAACCATCCCAATAAAATAAAAGAAGTTTCTGAAATGATTTTTAAGGAATTTGTGGTAAAAACTGATAGTTGTATGGAGTTTGAAGATGTTGTTAAACACTTTTCAAATACAAAGGACAAAGCATTTCCGATAACACTCGTTGCTTTAGAGAATGGAGAATGTTTAGGAACAGTATCAATCTTTGAAAACGATTTAAAGATAAGAGATATGTATAAACCTTGGCTTGCATCTCTATATACGAAACCAGAGTATCGTGGCAGAGGTGTAGGACAAAAGTTAGTAGCCAAAACCATAGATGTAGTCAAAGAATTGGGATTTGATGAACTTTATTTAAGAACAGAAGATGCATCTGACTATTATAGAAATAGAGGATGGATCTATCTTGAAACCGTTTCTGATGATAAATACGAAAAAATTGATGTTTTTAAAGTAAAGTGTATTTGATTTAAGGAGCCAACTACTTTGTGAAAAATTGTACTTAAAGTAACGAGGTGCTTTACTTGAAGATCATTGAGTTGCATAGGAAGCTCTTCTTTCTTTGTTGAACTAACGACGCAGGATAGTTGAAGAAGGAAATGTAATTCACATTAATTTTACGTAGTCAAATCAAGTGGGAGATGTCGAATTTAAACTAAATAATAACCTGTAATTTATGGTGATATTGTAACTATTAATCATTTGGATAGGAGAAGTTATAAGAAGTTATAAAATATCTTGTATAAGTACTTTTATTATACTTTTATCAGGGTGTAATGCATTTTCCTCTCAAACAGAAGAACCATCTTTAAAAGTAACGTCAGAAGAAGTGACAGAAGTTGTAGAAAAGGAACCTGTTATCTTAGATGTCACGGATATGGGGAAAGAAGAACCAATAAGAGGTTTTTATCCTCTTGAGATTGATGAAGAGATAGCGTCTCCTATAGGTCAAAGTAAATCTTATTTTACTCATTCTGGTGATAGTCCATTTAAAATAACCTTATTAAATACTGGTACTGAAAACTTTTTATACAAAATTCAAAATCTAGATAAAGAAACAAATGTAGCAAATGGTGTTTTAAAAAGTAATGAAAGTTATGAGAAGGTATTTGACGGATTCCCTGAAGGCGCTTATGTCATATCTTACCTAGTAGAAGAAGAAGGGTTTCCTATGGATATAAAACTAAAGGTAAAGGTAGAGGAACTTCGCTAAATAATTGGATTTTTAGGCTGAAACCACAAAACCTTTTTTAACTAACGGAGTGTTCTACTTGTATTCAACAAACGGGCCAGATTTCGAAATAAAATAACTGGACCTTTTAATATATATTTGTAGATAAATGTTCATCTTAAATAAAAATTTGATGGAGGTATAATTATGTGGTTAATATTAGGACTTATTGCTATAGTAGCAACTTTTATAAATTTTTATATGTATAAAACAGGAAAAGATTATAAACTTGCGATGGCAATGGGATTATCATTTACAGCATTGACACTCTGTGCAGAACATAGCCTTGTATCTAATTGGGTAAAAGGTGAAGATTGGTCGGCTTTAATGGATGTTGTACCTACTATGGAAAAGGCGTTATGGTTTCTGACAATTGTTTCTATTTTACTAAATATAGCACCTATACTTTTAGAACTGAAAAATAAAAAATAATTACTTATTGTCGCATCATTAATATAATGTGCAATGATTGTGTAAATCTTTATGTACAACTAATGGGTGCTTAGTACAACAAGGATTTATAACGTATACATAAATAAACCTAATTACGTTTCCAAATGCAAGTTTGGAAATACACCAAGAAGCCACGAATGTTGTTAAAACAACGTTTCGTGGCTTTTCTTATGAATATTGTTTATGCGTTGTTTTATGCACTTTTGTTAAAAGTCAGTCATAGCAAAGGTTTTGAAGCATTTGAAGTAATGTTGCACCATAGTCTTTGATGAATAAAATCGTGATAAAAATTGAAGTCTTATCGTTGTAAATCCGAATAAATCTGACGAGTCCCATTATTGTACTAACGGAGTGCGTTAATTAAAGATCATTGAGTTGCATAGGCAGCTCTTTTTTTCTTTATTGAACTAACGGCGCAGAATAGTTGAAGAAGGATTTATCCATTTTAAGGGGAATTTATATATTTATTGAAGTAGGAACATAAGAGTTAAATGAAAAATATTATTAAAGTGAGGAGATGATTTTTTGATTAGTTTATTGGAAAACATATTCCAAGTATCGGCAATAATATTACTACTATGTTCATTCTATTACTATAGACACTTTAAGAATATTAGGAGAGAAAGAAAATTAACTTTATTTGAAATTTCGATTTATGTCATAACTCAAGTTGCCATTTATCTTTGTGCAGGTAGTTATATGCTTCTGTTTTTGGATAGAAATTTTGGGTAGAAATTATTAAACTCCCATGAAAGAACGTAAAAATCTTTCATTTTCTGTGGTGTAGTGTTGATTTTGCGCTACATGGATGGCTAACGGGGAAGTTTTGTTGAATAAGATTTTGTAAATGGGATGGAGAGGACTAATTTATGATATTTATACTTTTGCTTGTCGTACCATTATTAGGAGTTTTGTGGTTTTTAAATTTCACTACTTTTTTGAAGAATTTAAAGAATGGAAAAAGCACTCATAACCAAAATGTTATAGGAGCACTCTTAACTTTTATCTTTATCGTTTCTCTAATGTACTGCTATGCTGGAACCCACTAAATAAAAAAGATTGTGAACCATTGCACTTAAACACTAATGCGGGCGTTAATTAAAGATCATTGAGTTGCATAGGCAGCTCTTTTTTACTTTATTGAACTAACAGTGCAGGTTAGTTCAAGAATGAGACTTGCTTGAATATCAAAATTCAAGGGGGGAAATTGTGAAGGTTAAACATTCTATTTTCAGTATACTTATATTTTCTATTCTGGTTATTGCAGGCTGTTCTTCAAGTGCTGACTGGAATTCATCATTTGTTATTTGGGATGGCTATATTTATGAAATTAGCGAAGAGTATGTAATTGAAATAAATGAAGAGATTGGTCATGTTACCAAGCATTCGGATAAGGAAGGGACTTACTCTGGAAACTTTTCAAACAAGTACAAAAAGGGGACTAAGTATTATTCAATAGAAGGCATTAATACGGATGAAGCGATAGCTATTGAAGAAGATGGAAAGTATCGAAAAGCAATTAGAGATGGAAAATATGGAGAAAAGTAATTTTTCTTCTTAAAACAACGGGGTGCGTTTGTTTAATTAGAGCAAACGCTTTTTGTACTAACGAAGCAGGTTAGTTGAAGAGTGTTTTTTAACTTGTTGTTCAACAATCGGGCCAGATTGTGGAGTAAGGGAGGTAATCAGATGGTTCATCCCGAAATTATTAGTTATGCCAAAACGACACGCCCCAAATGAATATTGAACAAAGGGATTATATATGATTGGAGGGAATAGAAAATGGATGTAAGGA